>NZ_JBTBFV010000034.1:0-60624 GCF_054786995.1 Mycobacterium sp. ZZG | reverse complement strand
GGCGCCCGCGGCTCCGTTCGGCCTGCCGCCCGCTCCGGCGGCGCCGCCGGCCGCCGCCGTGCCCGACATGCCGACCGCGCCTGGTCCGGCACCCGGTCCGGCACCCGGACCCGCGCCCGGCCCGGTGGGCTGAGCACCGCCGGCGCCCGCATTCGGGGGCCCGGCCGTCCGGCGCCTAGACTCGCCGGTGATGACATCTACACCGACTGACCTGGAAGCGGCGGTCCGTTCCGCGCTGGCCAAGGTGATCGACCCCGAACTCCGGCGGCCGATCACCGAAGTGGGCATGGTCAAGAACGTCATGGTCGACCCCGACTCCTCGGTTCACGTCGAGATCTACCTGACCACCGCGGCGTGCCCGAAGAAGACCGAGATCTCGGACCGCGTCACCCGCGCGGTGCGCGACGTCCCCGGCACCGGCGCGGTGAAGGTCACTCTCGACGTGATGAACGACGAGCAGCGGGCTGAACTGCGCAGGCAACTGCGCGGTGACTCCCGCGAACCCGTGATCCCATTCGCCCAACCTGGATCGCTGACCCGGGTCTACGCGGTCGCGTCCGGTAAGGGCGGTGTCGGAAAGTCCAGTGTCACTGTGAATCTGGCTGCCGCGATGGCCGCCCGTGGGTTGTCGGTCGGGCTGCTCGACGCCGACATCTACGGGCATTCCGTGCCTCGGATGATGGGCACCACCGATCGGCCCACCCAGGTCGACTCGATGATCCTGCCACCCGTCTCCCATGACGTGCGGGTCATCTCGATCGCGATGTTCACCCAGGGCAACACCCCCGTGGTGTGGCGCGGACCGATGCTGCACCGCGCGCTGCAGCAGTTCCTCGCCGACGTCTACTGGGGCGACCTGGACGTCCTGCTGCTCGATCTGCCTCCAGGCACCGGAGACATCGCGATCTCGGTCGCTCAGCTGATCCCCGGCGCCGAGATCCTGGTGGTCACCACCCCGCAGCTGGCCGCCGCCGAGGTGGCCGAACGGGCCGGCGCGATCGCGCTGCAGACCCGTCAGCGCATCGCCGGCGTGGTGGAGAACATGGTCGACGGCCCCGTCATCAAGATGTTCGGCGAGGGTGGCGGCCGCCACGTCGCGGAGAGCCTGTCCCGCGCCGTCGGCGCCGACGTGCCGCTGCTGGGCCAAGTGCCGTTGGATCCGGCGCTGGTGACCGCCGGCGACTCGGGCGTGCCGCTGGTTCTCAGCGCACCCGACTCCGCCGCCGGTCAGGAACTGCGCAAGATCGCCGACGCACTGTCCAGCCGCAAGCGTGGACTGGCCGGGATGTCGCTGGGACTGGATCCCGCCGGCCGCTAGCCGCCCCGGCCCCGTTCGCCGAAACCGCATTCCACGCGGCCTTCGGGGCGGCCGGACCGCGTGGAACGCGGTTTCGCCCAGGTTTCCGCAGCGGCGATCAGGTCGCGTCGGGATCGAACGGCGTCGCAAGCGACTCCGTCCCACCCGAAGACGGCGCGCCCGGGGTCGCCGCACCTGGCGTCGGCGCACCTGATGACGGCTGAGCGCCGGGCTCGCGGACATCGTGGGCCGCGGCCGCGGGACCGGGGCCCGACTGGGGCTTCTCCGGCGGGCCGGTCGGCCTGCCGTTCTGGTCGAATTTGCCGGTGAGGATCGAGTCGTCGCCGTCGAGAAGATGCTTGGTCAACGCCGCGCGCGGCGTCATGCCGCGCAGCTTCTGCAACTCCGACAACGGCTCCCGCAGGTCGTCGAAGTCCGAGCCCAGTTCCTGACGCAGCTGCGTGGTCGCACCGGTGACATAGTCACGCACCTGACGCACCGCGTCCGCGGTCCAGCGGATGGCGCCGGGCAGCCGTTCCGGCCCGAGGATCACCAGACCGGCGATCACCAGGACCAGCATCTCGCCCCAGCCTACGTTCGCGAACATGGCTCTACGTGCTGTCGTCGCCGTTGGGCGTCACCGTCAGCGTGACCGGGCGCCCCTCCCGGAGTACCTCGATGGGTGCCGGTTCGCCGATCTTGAGCTGACGCACCGCAACGATGAACTCGTCGGCGTCGGCGACCTTGCGGTCACCGACCTTGACGACCACGTCGTTCTCCAGGATGCCCGCGCGCTCGGCCGGGCTGTTCGGGGAGACATCGGCGATCTGCGCCCCCTTGGCCACGTCGTTGCTGACCGACCGTGCGGTCAGCCCGAGTGTGGGATGGGCGATCTTGCCGTTCTTGATCAGCGTCTCGACGACCTGCTTGACCTCGTTGACAGGGATCGCGAACCCCAGGCCGCTGGCGCTGTCGGACAGCGACTTGCCTGCGGTGTTGATGCCGATGACCTCAGACCGCATGTTGATCAGCGGACCGCCGGAGTTGCCGTGGTTGATCGACGCGTCGGTCTGCACGCCGTCGATGACCGTGTCGGTGTCCGAGCCGTCACCCGACAGCGGGACCGGTCGATGCAGCGCGCTGATGATGCCGTGCGTGACAGTGCTCCTCAGTCCTAGCGGGGCGCCCGCGGCGATCACCTCTTCGCCGACGCGCAACTTCTCGGAGTCACCCATCCGGGCCACCGACAGGTTGTCGACGTTGTCGACCTTGAGCACCGCCAGATCGGTCTTCGGGTCGCGACCCACCAGGTTCGCGGGCACCTCGGAGCCGTCGTTGAACACCACCGACATCTTGAACTCGCTGGGGTTGGTGGCGGCCTCGGAGATCACGTGGTTGTTGGTGACGATGTATCCGCGCCCGTCGATGACGACGCCGGAACCCTGCGATCCCTCTCGGTCGCTGGTCGCCTCGATCGTCACCACCGAATCAGCCACCGCCGCAGCTACTTCGGCGAACTGCCCCTCGGGCTCGCCCTCGCCGGAACTGCTGGTCTCCAGCGTGACCTTCGACGTGGTGAACGCCGAGACCACCTCGGCGGTGGTGCGTCCCACCCAGCCGCCGGCCACACCGATGAGCAGCGCCGCGATGCCGAGCACGACGAGCGCGGTGTAGGACACCTTGCCGCCGAACAGCACGTCCCGCACGCCGAGCTTGCCCATCGGGGCGGTGGCCTGCGCGGACCCGGTCGGGGGCAGCGCCGGGGTGCCCAGCGCCACCGGCGCCCCCGGATTACGCCAGGGATCGTCGACGCCGTCGTCATCGCCGTCCCGTTCGGCCTCCAGCGCGCCGGCGTCGGTGGGATGACGCTGCAACGAATCCCCGCCGGGGTGGGGGCGGCCGAAAGCCTCGGCCAGCACCGGATCCGGCGCCTGATCCGTGGGAGTGTACTCACCCTGATCACGATGCTTGTCAGCGCCGAGGAACGAACCGTTCACCCCGGCGGGCCTGCCGAATGCACGCTGAGCCGCCGGATCGACCGGCGGACGCGACACCGGCCGCGGCTCGAGGCGTTCCCGACCGGTCTGGTCCAGATTGGTCACCCGTACATCGCCCTTTCGTACCCCGCTGCAGCCTTCCGACGCCCGCGGCGACGTGTCAGCGATCGCGGTCGATTTTTCGCTTCTACCCTACCGGCGCTTACGGCGGGAACGCTGGGTGCCGTCAGCCAACTGCGGGTGCTCCACCGGCTGCGGCCTCTCGACCGGAGTGCGGTGGGGAATCTGGGACAGCAGACCCAGCAGATCACTCGGGATCGCGACCGGGCGTGACTCGCGCAACGCCTCGCGCGCCTGCCGCTGCGCATCGACCTCCAGCGCGCACTCCTGGCACAACGACAGGTGGTGAGCGGCTCTCAGGTGCGCCGACATGCGCAGCTCGCCGTCGACGAACGCCGCGATCGCCTCGATCGACAGATGCTCTGTCGAACCGAACTGGCGTGGGCCAACCGGATCACCGGTCTGCGAGGCGAGCTGAGTCGGAAGCCAGGAGAACGCCCGGCGGAACGCATGTCCAGGATCGAATACCACCTGACTCCTCTCCGCTCGGCGTCGTGTGGGGCGTGCTGCCGACTATGCCCTCGAATGTAGCGCGGCGCGCTGGGCGGCATCGCCCGAATGTCAGGCAGACCTGGCGGCGTCCTGTGCGGCGCCGGCCTCGGCGTGCCGGGCCAGATACTCGCGCAGAGCCTGCCGGCCCCGGTGGATACGACTGCGGACGGTGCCCAGTTTGACACCGAGCGTCGCGCCGATCTCCTCGTAGGACAGCCCCTCGATGTCGCACAGGACAACGGCGGCGCGGAACTCCGGAGCCAACGAGTCGAGTGCGGCCTGCAGGTCCGGCCCCAGCCGGGAGTCGTGGTAGATCTGCTCGGGGTTGGGCTCGTCGGCGGGCACCCGGTCGTAGTCCTCGGGCAGCGCCTCCATCCGGATCCGGCCGCGGCGGCGCACCATGTCGAGGAACAGGTTGGTGGTGATTCTGTGCAGCCAGCCCTCGAACGTGCCCGGCTGATAGTTCTGCACCGAACGGAAGACGCGGATGAACGTCTCCTGGGTCAGGTCCTCGGCGTCGTGCTGGTTGCCGGAGAGCCGGTAGGCCAGGCGGTACACCCGGTCGGCGTGCTGGCGGACGAGTTCATCCCAGCTCGGCATCGCGGTCTTGTCGCCGGTGGCGTCGAACACCGCCGTGCCGGTCAACTCATCGGCCGGTTCCACCCACTCGGCATCGGTGAACTGCTCCAGATGCGCCATGGTCACCGGAGCGGCCACAGGAGCGGAGACAGGGCCGTGTGTGATGGTCGTCGGAACCTCCAGGTCGTGCGGAGAGCGGCCCCCGGTTGACGGCTGCTCGTTGTCGACAACAACACGTGCCGGGACCTTGTTCCCGGCACGCGAGGAGTCGGTGCGTGCGCTGAATGCGCCGTCTGTCATGCGATCACCGTCTCCTGTGCTGGTGTGGCGGGCATATGAGCAAACTGAACTTTTCCTGAGAAACATCGCTACCCGTTTTCGACCAGCGGAAACCGACCTGCCCGACAGACGCTCCCGGCGTCGCGGGCCGGGCGTGTCGCACACGCGGACCACGCGGACTTGGCTCTACGCTGCGGGCATGGCCAGCACCGACGAGCCCGGCGCCGAGTCCGGCGATTCCACCGCGCGGGCCCGTCGGGCGGAAGCGATCGTCAACCACGCCGAACACTCGATCTCTGAGGACGACATCGTCGCCGCGGCCCGTGAGCGCGCAGTCGACATCGGCGCCGGCGCGGTGACCCCCGCCGTCGGCGCGCTGCTGTGTGTGCTCGCGAAGCTGACCGGAGCGCGCGCGGTCGTCGAGGTCGGCACCGGCGCCGGCGTGAGCGGCCTGTGGTTGCTCTCGGGCATGCGCGAGGACGGCGTGCTCACCACCATCGACGTCGAACCCGAGCACCAGCGCATCGCCAAGCAGGCGTTCACCGAGGCAGGGGTGGGCCCGGGCCGGACCAGGCTGATCAGCGGCCGCGCCCAGGAGGTGCTGACCCGGCTGGCCGACGAGTCCTACGACCTGGTGTTCATCGACGCCACACCGGCCGACCAGCCCCACTTCGTCACCGAAGGCGTGCGACTGCTGCGCCCCGGCGGCGCGATCGTCGTGCACCGCTCCGCGCTCGGCGGCCGGGCCGGTGACGCCTCGGCCAAGGACAGCGAGGTCGCCGCGGTGCGCGAGGCGGCCCGTTTGATCGCCGAGGACGACCGGCTGACGCCGGTGCTCATCCCGCTCGGCGACGGCCTGCTCGTGGCTGCCCGGGACTGACGCTTTTCCCTTTCCACTCCCCGCCCCCGCGGAATAGCGTTGCCGGCTGCACTCAGGCCTCCGGTATGAGTGACCAGGAACGGCTATTCCGGCGCTTCTTGACGAATCCTTGACGGGTCTGATCCTTGACCGCCTACTGAACGAGCGTTTAATGTACTGAACATGCGTTCAGTAGATGATCTGACCGCGGTGGCGCGGATCCGCGACGCCGCGGTCGACCTTTTCGGCCGCGACGGCTTCGGGGTGAGCGTGCGGGCGATCGCGGCGGCCGCAGGTGTCAGCCCCGGCCTGGTGATCCATCACTTCGGCTCCAAGGAGGGCCTGCGCAAGGCGTGCGACGACTTCGTCACCGAGACCGTGCGGGCCAGCAAGACCGAGACGATCCAGTCCTCCGATCCGGCGACGTGGTTAGCCCAGATGGCCGAGATCGAGGAGTACGCCCCGCTGATGGCCTACCTGGTACGCAGCATGCAGTCCGGTGGCGATCTGGCAAAAGCGTTCTGGCGCACCATGATCGACAATGCCGAGCAGTACATCGAGGAGGGGGTGCGGGCCGGCACCGTCAAGCCGAGCGCGGATCCGTTGGGCAGGGCGCGATTCCTGGCGATGGCCGCCGGCGGCGGCTTCCTGCTCTACCTGCAGTTACACGACGACCCGACAGACCTGCGGGCGGTGCTGCGCAACTACAGCGAGGACATGGTGCTGCCCGCCCTGGAGCTCTACACCAACGGTCTGATGGCCGACTCCACCATGTACGACGCGTTCCTCGCTCAACGGCAGCGAGGCATCGGATTCACCGAAGGAGCGCACGATGACTGACCGCACACCGGCCGTAGACATCCAGGGATTGCGAAAGTCCTTCGGCCGCACCAAGGCTCTGGACGGACTCGACCTCACCGTCGCTCCCGGCACCGTCGCCGGATTCCTCGGCCCCAACGGCTCCGGCAAGTCCACCACCATCCGGGTGCTGCTCGGGCTGCTGCGGGCCGACGGCGGCACGGTCTCGCTGCTGGGCGGTGATCCGTGGCACGACGCGGTCGCTTTGCATCGCCGGATCGCCTATGTGCCTGGCGATGTCACTCTGTGGCCCAACCTGACCGGGATGCAGGCCATCGACTTCCTGGCCGGGCTGCGGGGTGCGGACACCGTGGACCGGGCGCGTCGTGACGAACTCATCGAACGCTTCGAACTCGACCCGCACAAGAAGGCCCGCACGTACTCCAAGGGCAACCGTCAGAAGGTCGCGATCATCGCTGCGTTCAGCACCCGCAGTGAACTGTTCGTGCTGGATGAGCCGACCTCGGGCCTGGACCCGCTGATGGAACAGGCTTTTCAGCAGTGCGTGCGCGAGGTCGCCGGCCAGGGCGCAGCGGTCCTGCTGTCCAGCCACATCCTGGCCGAGGTCGAGAAGCTCTGTGACACAGTGACCATCGTGCGCGCCGGGCGGACCGTGCGGTCCGGAGCACTGGCAGACCTGCGATATCTGATGCGCACCACCGTCACCGCACGCACCCGGGGGGACCGCAGCCGACTGGAACGTGCGCCCTATATCCACGACCTGCGCACCGACGACGGGGATCTGCGGTTCTCGGTCGACCGTGGTGATCTCGACCGCGCCATGGCCGATCTCAGCAGCCTCGGCATCGACGAGCTGACCGTCGCACCGACCTCGCTGGAGGACCTGTTCCTCCGCGAGTATCAGGGGGCCGGGCGATGAGCACCGCCGTCGAGTTGCGCTTCGGAGGTCCACGGCACGCCTCCGGGACGTCGAGCTCACCGTGGACGGGCACCGCCCGGCTGGTCGGCCTCGCGCTGCGGCGTGACCGCATCCGGTTGTCCGTGTGGATCGTGGCCCTGACCGCGATGATGGCCTACTCCCCCGGCACCATCGAGCTGGCCTACCCTGAGGAGATTCAGCGCCAGGCCAGGGTGGACCTGCTGAAGACCCCCGCCGGGATGATGCTGGGCGGGCCGATGTTCGGTGTCAAAGAGACCGAGCTCGGTGCGATGGTGGCCAACGAACTGATGCTCACACTGATCATTGCCACGTCGATCCTGGCCGTGCTCACGGTAATTCGGCATACCCGGGCCGAGGAGGAAAGCGGCACAGCAGAACTGGTGCTGTCCTCGGCCGTCGGCCGCTACGCGCGCACCACCGCGGCACTGGCGGTGGTGGCGGCCGTCAACGTCGTTCTCGCCGCGACGATGACCGCTGCCACGGCCGCCAACGGCTTCGACGTGGTGAACTCCGCCGCAATGTGTCTCGGGGTCACCGCGGTCGCCACACTGTTCGGCGCCGTCGCCGCAGTCACCGCGCAGATGTGGCGGTCGGCGCGGGCCGCAACGGGAGCCGCCATGGCCGTCCTCGCCGCGGCCGCGCTCATCCGCGGCGTGGGCGATGTCATCGACCCGGCGGGCAGCCCTCTGAGCTGGGTCTCGCCCATCGCGTGGGCCCAGCAGATGCGGGCCTTCGTCGAGTTGCGTTGGTGGCCGTTGATTCCGCTGCTACTGCTGGCGCTGATCCTGATCGCCGCGGCGGCGGGGCTGGAGGCGCGCCGCCAGTACGACGAAGGCTCGATCGCGTCGAGGAGTGAACGCCCCGGCGCCCGGCCGGTACGGGGCCTGCTCGCGCTGCACCTGCGTTTGCAGCGCGGTCAGACGATCGGATGGTCGGTCGGCCTGTTCGCCGCGGGCTTGGCCTTCGGTTCGATGACGGACTCGCTGCTGGATGCCGCCCGGGACAACGAGCTGATCGCCGCGATCGTCTCGGACCAGGGAGTGGACGGGGTCTACACGACGATGTCGCAGTTCCTCGCCGCCGCTGCGGCCGCCTACGTGGTGTCCGCGGTGTTGCGCGTGTACGGCGACGAGCAGTCCGGTCTGGGCGAAGCGGTTCTGGCAGGAGCGGTTTCGCGAGAGCGGTGGTTGTTGAGCGCGGTGGCCTCGGCGGTGCTCGGCGCGACGGTGTTGATGTTCTTCGCAGGCATGGGCAACGGCCTCGGCGCCGGACTGACCCTCGGTGAGCCCGTCACGGTGCTCAGGCTCACCGTGGCCGGGCTGGCGTTCGTGCCGGCCCTGGCGGTGCTGGCCGGCGTCGCCGCGCTGTCGGTCGCGCTCCGTCAGGCCTGGACCGCCTGGCTGGCCGTGACTTTCGTCGTGGCCGCGTTGTACCTCGGCGCACTGCTGCGGCTGCCCGACTGGCTGCTCGACCTCTCGCCGGTGGGCCACACCACCTACCCGAACGAGGTTCCCACCCTCGCTTGGATCGTGATGTGCTGCGTGGCAGCGGCTTTGGCGGTGATCGCAGCCGGACTGTACCGGAACCGCGACGCGGTCTGAAATCGGCGGGAGGCCGACCGTGGAGCTGATCGCACAAGCGCTCGCGTCGAGGGTGTCGGTGCGGTGTTCTGCGCCGCGGAGACCCGGCCCGCCCAGCGGGTCATCATCACCGCGACGACGGCGCTTGTCGCTGTGACCTTCGCGATGTCGGCGCTGGATCACCGGTTCGGCTGGTCGTCGGTGCCGGTGTGGCTGGTTGTCGTCAGCAACGTCATGGTGGCCGCCGGGCTGGGGGCGGCTGCGCTGGTGATCGTGCAGAACCACTACGCGGCCGTGACCGTGCGGGTGCAAGCCGGTCCGCCGCTGGCGTCGACCGGCCTGTACGGGCTGGTGGTGGCACGCATCCTCGACGAGGAGACCCCAGCGGGTGCGTTACCGGCTGGTCCCCGGGATGTGGCGATCGCCGCATACTGATCGGATGGAGCTGCTCACCGGGTTCGGCCTGGCCACGGCGGCGGGACTGAACGCCTACATCCCGCTGCTCGCGCTCGGGCTGCTTGCGCGGTTCACCGACCTGGTCACGCTGCCCGCGGGCTGGGCCTGGCTGGAGAACGGCTGGGTGATGACGATCGTCGCGGTGCTGCTGGCCGTCGAGATCGTCGCCGACAAGGTGCCCGCGCTCGACACCGTCAACGACACCGTGCAGACGTTCGTCCGTCCCACCGCGGGCGGCATCGTGTTCGGTTCCGGCACCGCGGCCCAGACGACGGCGGTCACCGACCCGGGAGCGTTCGCCCAATCCGGTCAGTGGATCCCGGTCGCGGTCGGAGCAGTGGTGGCCTTGGCGGTGTCGCTGACCAAGTCGACGGTGCGGCCCGCGGCCAACGTCGCGACGGGCGGGGTCGCTGCACCCGTGCTGAGCACCACCGAGGACGTGATCAGCATCGGGCTGGCCTTCGTCGCGATCCTGGTCCCCATCCTCGTCCTGGTGATCACCGTCGCGCTGGCGTGGGCCGCCGTGCGGTTGATCCGGCGCCGTCGCTCCCCGCGCGCCACCTGAACCGCGCGCCACTGGGTACCCCGTCGCCATGCAGACGTTCCTGCCGTATCCGGGCTTCGCCGACTCGGCCCGTGTACTGGACGCCCGCCGGCTGGGCAAACAGCGGGTGGAGACCATCCAGATTCTGCGGGCGCTGACGGTCGCGGGCTACGGCTGGCGTCACCATCCCGCCGCCGCGATGTGGGCCGGTTACGAGGAGGCCCTGGTCCGGTACGGGCTCCAGATGTGCGCCGTGTGGTCTGCATCGGGGCGCGGTGACACATGCGCGGCGACACTGGTCAGTGACCTCACCGCCGGGACGGGGCTCTCGCAGATCCGCCCGTACGACGAACTCGTCGCCGCTCGCGAGCTTCCGCCCTGGCTCGGGGACGACGCGTTTCACCTCAGCCATCGGTCGGCGCTGGTGCGCAAGGATCCGGCGCACTACCGGCCACTGTTCCCCGACGTGCCCGACGACCTGCCCTACGTGTGGCCGGCGTCCGACCGCGCCCGCCGCGTCCCGGCCGGTTGACCGGCGGTCAGATCCAGACGCCCTTACCGACCGCGACCACTCCGCCGGCGCTGATCGAGAACCGTTCGCGGTCCTTGTCGAGGTCCACCCCGACCATCTCCCCTGGGCCGACCACCACGTTCTTGTCCAAGATCGCGTGGCGCACGACAGCTCCCCGTCCGATGCGCACCCCGGGGTGCAGCACGCTGCCTTCGACGATCGCGCCGTCGTCGATGACGACATTGGACGACAGCACCGAATTACGCACGGACGCAGCCGAAATGATGCTGCCGGCGCCGACCACGGATTCCTGCGCGGACCCGCCGTTGACGAACTTCGCCGGTGCGAGGTTCTCGGCGCCGCCCCGGATCGGCCAGCGCTTGTTGTAGAGGTTGAACACCGGATGCACCGACACCAGGTCCATGTGCGCGTCGTAGAACGCATCGAGGGTTCCGACGTCGCGCCAGTATCCGTGATCGCGCTCGGTGGCGCCGGGCACCTCGTTGTCGTTGAAGTCGTACACCGCGGCCATCCCGTCGGCGACCAGCAGGGGGATGATGTCGCCGCCCATGTCGTGGTCGGAGTCGTCGTCCTCGGCGTCCGCCCGGATCGCGTCGATGAGCACCTTGGTGGTGAAGATGTAGTTGCCCATCGACACGAAGGTCTGCTCGGGATCGTCGGGGGTGCCCGGCGGATCGGCCGGCTTCTCGATGAACCCGCGGATGCGCCCCGAGTCGTCGGCGTCGATGCAGCCGAACGCGCTGGCCTCGGCCCGCGGCACCCGGATGCCCGCGACGGTGGCACCCGCACCGCTTTCGATGTGCTGCTGGACCATCTGCTCGGGGTCCATCCGATAGACGTGGTCGGCGCCGAAGATCACGATGTAGTCCGGATCCTCGTCGTAGATCAGGTTCATCGACTGATAGATCGCATCCGCCGAACCGGTGTACCAGCGCGGGCCGAGCCGCTGCTGGGCCGGAACCGGGGTGATGTATTCACCGGCGAGCCCGGACAGCCGCCAGTTCTGCGAGATGTGACGGTCCAGCGAATGTGACTTGTACTGAGTCAGCACGCAGATCCGCAAGTAGCGGGCGTTGACGAGGTTGGAGAGCACGAAATCGATGAGCCGGTAGCCGCCCCCGAACGGGACGGCGGGCTTGGCGCGATCGGCTGTCAACGGGTAGAGACGCTTGCCTTCTCCGCCGGCGAGGACGATGCCCAACACATGTGGCGCTTCCCTCATGCTGCCAACCTATCCGCACGTGGAGACCGCGGCCACCCATTCCCGTCATTGCCACGCCGGGCGTGGCGCCGGCATACCGCGGCGGACGGCTTCTCGGGCTGTCCGTCAAGACAATTGGGTATGCGGCGCGGCCGGTTCCGAAGTTGGATACGGTCACAGGATGCGGGTGGCGATGATGACTCGGGAGTATCCGCCCGAGGTATACGGCGGTGCTGGTGTCCACGTCACGGAACTGGTGGCCCAGTTACGCCACCTGTGCGAGGTCGATGTGCACTGTATGGGCGCTCCGCGGGCCGGGGTCACGGTGGCGCAGCCCGATCCCGCGCTGTCTGGAGCCAACCCGGCGCTGGCCACGCTGTCGGCTGACCTGAACATGGTCAACGCCGCGTCGGCGGCCACCATCGTGCACTCGCACACCTGGTACACCGGGATGGCCGGGCACCTGGCCGCGCTGCTCTACGACGTCCCGCACGTGCTCACCGCGCACTCTCTGGAACCGATGCGGCCGTGGAAAGCCGAGCAGCTCGGCGGCGGCTACCGCATCTCGTTGTGGGTGGAGAAGACCGCAGTGGAGGCCGCCGACGCGGTCATCGCGGTCAGTTCGGGGATGCGGCAGGACGTGCTACGCACCTATCCGGCGCTGGACCCGGACCGGGTGCACGTGGTGCGTAACGGTATCGACACCGAGGTCTGGTATCCCGCCGAGCCGGACCCCGACGAATCGGTGCTTGCTGAACTCGGTGTCGACCTGCAACGGCCGATCGTTGCGTTCGTCGGCAGGATCACCCGGCAAAAGGGAGTGGCGCATCTGGTGGCGGCAGCGCACCGCTTCGAGCCGGACGTGCAGTTGGTGCTGTGCGCGGGCGCTCCGGACACCCCGGAGATCGCCGAGGAGGTCGCGTCGGCGGTGCAGGAACTGTCCCGCACCCGCACCGGGGTGTTCTGGGTGCGGGAGATGCTGCCGACCCACAAGATTCGCGAAATCCTATCGGCGGCAACCGTGTTCGTCTGCCCCTCGGTCTACGAGCCGCTCGGCATCGTCAACCTCGAGGCGATGGCGTGCGCGACGGCGGTGGTGGCGTCCGACGTCGGAGGGATTCCCGAGGTGGTGGCGCACGAAAAGACGGGCCTGCTCGTGCACTACGACCCCGACGACACCGCGTCGTTCGAACGCGGCCTGGCCGAAGCGGTCAACTCCCTGGTCAACGACCCGGACCGCGCGCGGCGCTACGGGGTCGCCGGTCGCCAACGGTGCATCGAGGAGTTCTCCTGGGCGCGTATCGCCGAGGAGACCCTGCAGATCTACCGCAGGGTCTCCGTCTAGCGGACACAGCGGGCTAGCTTGTCACGCCCTTGAGTTCGTCGCCCAGCGCGGCGGCCTCTTCGGGAGTGAGCTCCACGACGAGCCGGCCACCGCCTTCCAGTGGTACTCGCATCACGATGCCTCGCCCCTCCTTGGTTGCTTCCAGTGGACCGTCTCCGGTCCGGGGCTTCATCGCCGCCATCGAGTGCTCCCTCCACATGGGCGTGCCCGTCAGGGCCCGGTCTGTCCGTGAGCCGGGCCCGCACCTTCGACGTGCTCTGATAGCACCCGGCTCTGAACTGCTACAGGGCTCTATTGTTCCCTATCCGAGGCTGCTCGTGTGCGAAGACCCGGCTATAGCTGCCGTGATGAGGGGATCGTGCCCCGGCCCGGTCCTTCTTGACCGCCCTGAGCAAGTAGCCGCGCGGCGCCCCCGGCACATCTGCGGGCGCGGCGGGAGCGTGCTACCGCCGAACGGGTCGGTGAACAGGCGGTCCTCGCGCGCTGACTCCCTGGCGCGGATGGCCGCCACCACAACCGCGGTGCGCGCGCCACGGCTTCCCGCTGCCCGGACACGACGGTCACTGCCCTTCGCCGATGCGCGGTACCCAGCAGTTGTCGACATGGTCGTCCACCATCCCGGTGGCCTGCATCAGCGCGTACGCCGTCGTCGGCCCGACGAACCGGAACCCCCGTTTCTTGAGTTCTTTGGCCATCGCCTTCGATTCCGGGGTGACGGCGGCGATCTCGGACATGCTCGCCGGCCGGGCCCGCGCCCCCCGGTCGGCCGGCGCGAAGGACCACAGCAGCTCGCCGAGGTCCTCGCCGGCGTCGGCCATATCCGCGGCCACTCGCGCGTTGGCGATGGTGGCGTCGATCTTGGCACGGTTGCGCACGATGCCGGGATCGGCCATCAACCGCTCGACGTCCCGGTCGGAGTAGCGGGCGATCCGCTCGACGTCGAACCCGTCGAAGGCGGCGCGGAAGTTGTCCCGCTTGCGCAGGATGATCAGCCAGGACAACCCGCTCTGGAACGCTTCGAGGCTGACCCGTTCGAACAGTGCCGCCGAGTCGCGCAGGGGACGACCCCACTCGGTGTCGTGGTAGGCGCGATACAGCTCATAATCGGCCGGCGACAGCCGTGACCGGTCGATCCACCCGCACCTGATCAGCGGATCGGCGGCCGCGGAGGTCACGCGTCATCCCGGGCGCGCTGCGACGACACCGCGTGGTCGTCTTCGGGACCGTGGGCGGCCTCGTCAAGACCGTGGGCGGCGCGCAACGTGGTGAGCTCGCCGCGGAGCATGTCGAGCTCACGGGCCAGTCGATCCAGCACCCAGTCGACTTCGCTGGTTTTGTAGCCGCGCAGCGCCTGGCTGAACTTCACGGCGTCCACATCGGCACCGGTGACGCCCGATGCGGGCAGCACCGTGGCGGTGGTGGCCTGCGGCAGCGGCGGCAGCGTCTCGCCGCGACCGAACAGCACACTGCCGATGGCGAACAGGACGATCCCGACGAGCACCAGCACGACGAGGTACAGCAGAACGAGAGTCACCCCTCGATACTGCCGGATGGCGCCGACATCGACCGGTCAGGACGCCCCGGCCATCGGCGGGAAGTGCTACCGCGGGCGCAGCGTGATCATCGGCGGCCGGTCGGTCAGCGAGACCGTCGACGTGCGCGGGGCGTAGTCCTCGCCGTCGGCGAAGAACTGGGTGAGCCCAACCCCGGAGTCCGGGATCCCGCACCGGGACAGCAGCGTGGCGATCACCTGCCGGCTCATCGACGCGAGCTCGGTCAGCGGCCGGTTGCGGTGTGTCCGCACGCCGAGATTGACCTGGGCGATTCCGTCCAGACCCAGCCGGTCGTAGGTGTCGACCAGCAACCCGATCTCGACGCCGTAGCCGGGCGCGAACGGTACCGCCGTGAGCAGCTCCCGGGTTCCGGCGTACTCCCCGCCCAGAGGCTGGTACAGGCACATCAACTCGGGGCGTAGCGCGGCCAGCAGCGGGCGCGCCACCAGTTCGGTGACCCTGCCGCCGCCGTTGGCGTCCTCGCGCCCGCTGACCTTCAGCGGGCGCCGGTAGAACCCTTTGACCAGGTGCACGCCGTCGGCGGTGAGTAGCGGGCCCAGCAGCTTGGGCACGAACATCGGATCGGGGTCGAGCAGGTCGGAGTCGACGAAGGCGATGATGTCACCCGTCGTCGCGGCCAGCGACCGCCACAGCACCTCGCCCTTGCCGGGCTGCGGGGCGACCTCGGGCAGGGCAACCTCGCGGCCGACCACCCGGGCCCCGGCGGCGACGGCCCGGATCTCGGTGTCGTCGGTGGACCCGGAGTCGAGCACGATCAGCTCGTCGACCAGCCCGCCCAGCAGCGGGGTGATGGTCTCGACGACGCCGGCGACCGTCTCTTCCTCGTTGAGCGCGGGCAGCACCACCGACACGGTGCGGCCCTTCTTGGCGGCCTCCAGTTCGGCCACCGTCCAGCTCGGCCGACACCAGCTGCGCTCGCTGAGCCAGCGATGGTCGGCGACACCGAACGTTTCCAGATCGTTGACGCGATCAGACAACACAGTCATGCCAGTCCCCTCACCGTGCGTTTCGGCTGACGGGCGCCCTTGATCGACGCAACCATCTCAAGTACCCGACGTGTGGGTCCGACCTCGTGCACCCGAAAGAGCCGCGCCCCGTCGGCCGCCGCGAGAGCGGTGGCCGCCAGGGTGCCCTCAAGGCGTTCGGTCAAACCCACACCCAGAGTCTCCCCGACGAAATCCTTGTTACTCAGGGCCATCAGGACCGGCCATCCAGTGTTTACAAGGTCTTTCACATGACGCAACAAACTAAGACCGTGGTAAGTGTTCTTGCCGAAATCGTGGGTCGGATCGATGACGATCCGGTCCCGGCGCACCCCGAGCGCGACCGCCCGTTCGGCCGCCGCCGTCACCTCGGCGATGACGTCGTCGACGACTCCCCGCTCGGTCAGGCCGTAGTTCACCCGGAACGGACGGGTCCGCGGCACGGCGCCGCCGGTGTGTGAGCAGACCAATCCGGCGCCGAACTCGGCGGCCACACCGGCCAGCGCGGGGTCCGCCCCGCCCCAGGTGTCGTTGATCAGGTCCGCGCCGGCCGCGCACGCCTGCTTGGCGACCTCGGCGCGCCAGGTGTCGACACTGATCACCTGGTCGGGGAACTCGGCCCGCAGCCACTCGATGAACGGCACGACGCGGGCGATCTCCTCGTCGACGTCCACCGTCGCGCCGGGACCCGCCTTGACCCCGCCGACGTCGACGATGTCGGCGCCGTCGGCGACCACGCGGTGGGCGGCTTCCTTGGCGGCTTCGTCGGTGAACGTCGCGCCGCGGTCGTAGAACGAGTCCGGCGTGCGGTTGACGATCGCCATGATCAGCGCGCGATCCCCGGCCACGGGGTGTCCCAGAAACGTCGACTGCACGCCTTCAGGCTACGTTTCGCGCGCCGACCCGCTTTTCCAGCGTGATCACCCCTCGCGGGCTACTTGGGCTTCTTGCCCTCCTTCACCTCGGTCAGGTACTCCTCGTAGAACTCGACGTAGCCTTCCTCGCGGCCGGACAGCACGTACAGCGGATCGTCGACCTTGACGTCGTCGTCGTCGCCCTCGCCGCTGGAGCCGCCGTAGCCCTCCTTGCGCAGGTCGCCCTTCTGGCTCTTGAAGGTCGAGGTGTGCGCCAGCTCCTCCACCACTCGCACGAACAGCGGCACCGCGTAGCCGGGAAGCTTCTCGTACACCGTCTTGGCCAGCGCCTTGCCGTCGAACTCGTGGCCCTCCTTGAGCTGGATCGCGACCATCCCGGCCCGGCCGCCGGTGTCGGGCACCTCGACGCCGAAGACGGTGCACTCCTCGACCTGATGGTGCGTGGCCACCGCAGCCTCCACTTCGGTCGTGGCCACGTTCTCGCCCTTCCAGCGGAACGTGTCACCGAGCCGGTCGGTGAACGCCGCATGCCCGAGGCCCTGTGCGCGCATCAGGTCGCCGGTGTTGAACCACACGTCGCCTTCCTTGAACGCGTCACGGACGAGCTTCTTCTCCGACTCCTTCTCGTCGGTGTAGCCGTCGAACGGCTGGAAGTTGCTCACCTTCGACAGCAGCAGGCCGGGTTCACCCTTCTTGACCTTGCGCACCCGGCCGTCCTCGCCACGCACCGGTTCGCCGGTGTGCTCGTCGTACTCGACGAACGCGATCGGGGACGGGCAGATCCCGGTGGTCTTGTCGATGTTGAGGACGTTGACGAACGCGGTGTTGCCCTCGCTGGCGGCGTAGAACTCACAGACCCGCTTGATGCCGAAGCGCTCGGTGAACGCGTCCCAGATGGCGGGCCGCAGACCGTTTCCGCAGATGACCCGCACTTTGTGCTGGCGGTCGGTGGGCTTTTCGGGCTGGTTGAGCAGATAGGTGCAGATCTCGCCGATATAGACGAAGGCGGTGGCGTCGTAGCGGATCACGTCGTCCCAGAACTTCGACGCCGAGAACGACTTGCCCAGCGCCAGCGTCGCTCCGGAGTTGAGCACCGATGACAGTGCGACCGTCAACGCGTTGTTGTGGTAGAGCGGCAGGCAGCAGTACAGCGTGTCGTTGCTGTTGAGGCGCATGCCGAGCCCGCCGAAGCCGGCCAGCGCGCGCAGCCAGCGGTAGTGCGTCATCACGCTGGCCTTCGGCATGCCGGTGGTGCCGGAGGTGAAGATGTAGAACGCCTTGTCCTTGGCCAGCACGGCAGAGGTGGTGGCGGGGTTGGTGGTCGGCGCGGTCTCGGCCAGCTTCTTGAGCTCGTCGAGAGTGATCACCCCGTCGGTGTCGGCACCGGATTCGGTGATGTGCTCGATGAAGTCGGTCTCGGCGACGACCACCGAGGCCGACAGCAGGCCCAGGCTGTGCTTGAGCACCTCGTCGCGCTGGTGGTAGTTGAGCATCCCGGAGATCGCACCGCATTTGACCGCGGCCAACATCAGCAGCACCGGCTCCGGCGAGTTTCGCATCATGATGCCGACGACGTCGCCGTGGCCGACCCCGCGCGCCGCCAGCACGGCGGCGTACCGGTTGACGGTCTCGTTGGCCTCGCCGTAGGTGATCTCGCGGTCTTCGAATCTCAGGAACACGTTGTTGGCGTTCTGGGCGGCGCGGTCCTGGAAGACCTTGCCGATCGACGTCTTGGCACTGGGGCGGGCCCCGAACCCGGTCACGACGCCACGCACGATGGTCGGCGTGTCCATGAGCAGACCTGGTACCTGCTTGGCGATGTCGAGCAGCCCCACGCTGCTCCGGGTCCCCGACCTGTTCGTCATAGTTGCTGCTCTTCCTCCGTCGTCGATGTGTGGGTCAACTTAGCCGGGCGAACACGCGGACAGAGCGGCTTCGACGTCGTCGACGACGGTGAGGCACCGCATCGCGTCCTCGGCGACGTAGCCGGTTCCGACCAGCCCGCGCAACCAGGCCAACAGCCCGTCGTAGTGCCCGAGAGTGTCGAGCATCACGATCGGTTTGGTGTGCATACCCAAATAGCCCGCTGTCCAGGCTTCGAAGAATTCCTCCAGCGTGCCGATGCCTCCGGGCAGGGCGAGGAACGCGTCGGCGCGGTCCTCCATGACCTGTTTGCGTTCCCGCATGGTGTCGGTGACGACGAGTTCATCGGCCTCGGTGTCGGCGACCTCCCGGTGCACCAGGCGCTTCGGGATGACACCGACGGTGTAGCCGCCGCGTGAGCGGGCCGCGGTCGCCACCGCGCCCATCGCCGAGACGTTGCCTCCGCCGGAAACCAACGTCCACCCGCGCTCGGCGATCCCCTCTCCGACCGTGCGCGCCAACTCCAACAGATCCGGGTGCATCGGACCCGAGGCGCAGTAGACGCAGACAGCCCACTCACGATCTTGATCTCGGGACACAGCACCAACTTAGCCACATAGACTCCGCGATGTGCCGCAGCCTCTCGGATGGGTGACCGCGCCGCCCGAACCCGCTCTCGAGCAGCTCGAAGCCGGCGTGCGGACCCGCGCCGGGGCGGTGCTGATCGGCCCCGCCGGCGTCGGCAAGACGACGTTGGCACGCAACGCCGCCGACCGGCTGGGCGCCGACTTCCCCCGGGTCGACCGGGTGCGGGCGACGGCGTCGCGCCGGTCCGTCCCGTTCGCGGCGTTCGAGAGGCTGCTCGAAGTCCCCGAGACGGGCACCACCACAACGGTTCTGCGGACCGCCGGGACCGCACTCGGTGACGGCCGCCTGATCGTCGTCGACGACGCGCACCTGCTGGACCCGTTGTCCGCGACGCTGGTGTACCAGCTCGCCGCCGGTCGGACGGCGCGGCTGCTGCTGACCGCCACCGCCGGCGGGGTCGGGGTGCCCGCCGAGATCGCGGCGTTGTGGCGGGACGGCCTGGTCGCGCGGGTCGACGTGGAGCCGCCGGGCCACGACGACGGCCGGTTGATGACGCGGATCGATGAGTTCGTCGCGGCGGTGCCGGCCGGCGCGCATCGCATCCTGGAGTTCCTCGCCGTGTCGGATCCGCTGAGCCGAGCCGACGCCGAGGCGCTGACCGACCTCGACACCGTGGACGATGCGTTGCGCTCCGGCGCGGTGGTCGTCGAGGACGACGAGCTGCGCCCGGCGCATCCGCTGTTCCTCGACGCGATCCGTGACGCACTCGGCGGCCCCGACCTGCGCCGGCTGCGGACCGCGATGGTCGCGCAGATCTCGACCGGCTGCATCGGCGTGGTCGGCCGGCTGCGCCTGGCCGTGCTGGCGCTGGACAGCGACCGTCCGCTGCCGCTGCCGGATCTGTCCGCCGCGGCACGGGATGCGTTGCGGCTGGGTGATCTTGAGCTGTGCGAGCGGCTGGGCCGCGCGGTGTTGGCCAGGGCGCCGGATCTGAGCACCCGCCTGACGCTCGGATATGCGCTGGCCTGGCAGGGCCGCGGCCGGGAGGCCGATGCGGTACTGGCCGAGATCGACCCGGCGGCGCTGAGCGAGGACCAGCTGATGGCGTGGGCGCTGCCGACGGCGGCGAATCGGTTCTGGATGCTGTCCGAGCCGGAACGCGCGACCGCGTTCCTGCGCGCCACCCGCGAAAAGGTGAGCTCACCGGCGGCCCGCGTGACTCTTGACGCGCTGTCGGCGACGTTCGCGATGAACGCCGGAAACCTCAGTCGTGCAGTCGAACTCACCGGTGAGGTGCTGTCATCACCTGATGCCGACGAGACGGCGGTCGGGTGGGCGGCGTCGGCGGCGGCGCTCAGCTCGGCGCGGATGGGCAGATTCTCCGACGTCGACGTGCTCGCCGAGCAGGCACTGGCCGCCGGGCAGCCGGGTCTGCTGCGGTTCACCAGCGGGCTGGGTCAGACCACGGCGCTGCTGATGACCGGCGAGCCGGACCTTGCGCTCGAATTGGCCCAGCGGATCACCGATTTCGCCCAGCGTAGGCAACCCGCCCGCGCGATAGGTGAGGTGCTGATCGGCGATGCGTTGATCGCCCGTGGGGAACTCGCGCTCGCGGTGCCGCTGCTCCGCGAGGCCGCAGCGACGCTGGCCCCCACCGGGTACTCGTGGGGTCCGTTGGCATGGATGCTGTTGGCGCAGGCGCTCGGCCGGCTCGGCCAGACCGTCGAGGCCGGAAAAGCGCTGGCGCGCGCCGAGTCCCGGCACGGGTTGAAGTCGATGCTGTTCGCCCCCGAGCTGGCGCTGGCGCGGGCCTGGACCACTGCGGCGCGGCACGACGCGCACGGTGCCGTGACGGCTGCGCGCGAAGCCGTGAAGGCCGCCGAGCGTGGCGGACAGCAGGCAGTCGCGCTGCGGGCCGCAGCCGACGCGCGGCAACTGGGCGACCCGCGGGCCGCGGACACCCTGTCGCGGCTGTGCGGTGAGCTCGACTGCGCGTTCGGCCGGGCGGCGCTGGCCGCGGCCACCGGCCCGGCCTGACCGCGCCGATATTGCCGCCCGGCCCCCCTGACGCGCGCTCCTAGAATCAGATGCGATCGAACTGGAGGCGCGCGATGACCGAACCGTTGTCGGTGGACACCCGTGGAGTGCGTTCGCTGGGCGAGGTCCACCGACACGTGGCCGACGGCCTGGGCTCCCTGGTCGCCGGGTCGCCCGGGCCGGCCGCAGTCGCGCAGTCCCACGGCAGCATCGCCGCAGCGGTCGACACGGCCCTGGCCGGGGCGCTCAGCAGCAGGTCGGGCACCATGTCAACCACCCAGGCCGCCGGGGACACCATCTCCGAGCTGCTCCGGCAGGCGGCTCTGGCCTACGAACGGGGCGACAAGCGCGGAGCGGAGGCGATCCGTGCTGCCGCCGACCACATGTCGCGCTCCGAGCGCGGGGCAGGCCCGGCCGGTACCGCCGGGGGTGCGGCGGACCCGCTCGGGCAGGCGGTCGGTCAACTCGGCCAGCTCGGTCAGGTGGGCCAGCAACTGGCGGCTCCGATCGCGGCGCTGGCTCAACCGTTCGCGCAACTCCCGCAGCTGCTCACCCAGGGCCTCGCACAGGGTTTCGCGCAGACCGGTCAAGCTTCGGCGGCCACGGGTGTCCCCGGCGCGGGGGCCGTCTCCGACGCACCGGAAGTTCCCGGCGCGCCGGAGGTGGCCGACCCCGGCCGGGACGCGGACCGCGCCGAGCGGGACCCGGACGACGAACGTCGGGCCGACCGGGACGGTGAGGTCGCCGGCGACGCCGCGCCGGCGCCGCCTCCGGGGTTCGTTCCCGCTCCGCAGCCCGCGCCGCCACCGCGTCCGGCGCCCACCCGGCCGGCCGTCGATTAGATCTCAGTCAGCACGCCGTGGGCCAGGCGAAGTACGCGATCCACACCGATCGCGTCGACGAACGACGCGTCGTGACTGACGACGATGAACGCGCCCCGATAGGCGGCCAACGCACTCTCCAGCTGCCCGGAGCTGACCAGGTCCAGGTTGTTGGTCGGTTCGTCGAGGAGCAGCAGGTGCGGTGCCGGTTCGGCGAACAGCACACACGCCAGCGTCGCCCGCAGCCGCTCCCCTCCTGACAGCGCGCCGACCGGCAGGTCGACAACGCCACCACGAAAGAGGAACTGCGCCAACAGATGATGACGGCGGGTGACGGACAGACCCGGCGCGAACGCGGCCAGGTTCTGCGCTACCGACCGGTCCTCGTCGAGCAGATCCAGCCGCTGCGACAGATAGGCGACACGTCCCTCGGCGACGTCCACGGTGCCCGCGTCGGGCGCGATCTCGCCGAGCAGACTCCGCAGCAACGTGGTTTTGCCTGCGCCGTTGGGTCCGGTCAGCGCGATCCGCTCCGGACCCCGCACCGCCAGATCGACACCGCCGAGCACGTCGCGACAACCGCTACGCACCCGGATCCCGTTGAGCCGCGCGATGTTCCGGCCCGCCGGCACCAGCGTCGCGGGCAACGCAAGCATCAGTGCCTCGTCCTCACGCAGGGTGCGTTCGGCGTCGTCGAGCCGACTCTGGGCGTCGTCGATCCGCCGTGCGTGCACCTCGTCGGAGCGGCCGGCAGACTCCTGCGCGCGGCGCTTGCGGGCGCCGGCGACGATCTTCGGCAGGCCGGCGTCGGAGAGGGTGCGGGCCGCGGTGCCTGCGCGCCGGTCGGCCCGTTCCCTGGCCTGTTGCCGGTGCTGTTTTTCGCGTTTGAGTATCAGCTCGGCGTTGCGGACCGCACCCTGGGCCGCTCGCTGGGCGTCCCCGAGCGCATCCCGATACGCGGTGAAGCCGCCGCCGTAGACGGTCACCTCGCCGCGGTAGAGCTCGGCGATGCGGTCCATCCGGTCCAGTAGCACCCGGTCGTGGCTGACCACCAGCAGACACCCGGTGAAATCGTCGAGTGCGTCGTAGAGCCGGTGCCGCGCGTCGGCGTCGAGGTTGTTCGTCGGTTCGTCGAGGAGCAGCACATCGGGGCGGCGCAACAACTCCCGCGCCAGGCCGAGGCTGACGACCTCACCACCGGAGAGCGAGCCCAGCGGCCGGTTCAGACCGATGTGCCCGAGACCGAGCCGGTCGAGCTGGACCCGGGTGCGTTCCTCGATGTCCCAGTCGTCGCCGATCACCGCGAAGTGGCGGGTGCTAGGGTCCCCTGCTGCCAGCGCGTTCAATGCGTCGATCACCGCTGCGACACCGAGCATCTCGGCCACGCTGCGGTCGTCGAGCAGCGGCAGGGTCTGGGGCAGATAACCGATCACGCCGTCGACGGTCACGGCGCCGACGGTGGGGGTCAGTTCCCCGGCGATGAGCCGCAGCAGGGTGCTCTTGCCGGCGCCGTTGGCAGCGACGAGCCCGGTGCGGCCCGCACCGACGGTGAGCGTCAGGTCGGTGAACGGGCTGGTGCCGTCGGGCCAGGAGTAGGAAAGATGGTTGCACACAACAGAAGACATGCGGGAATGCTCTCGTTGGGGCGTAACGCCTGGCGAAGGTCGCGGCGTGACGCCTACCGAAAAAGGGGACCCGTCCGGGTACTACCCGGTGATGTCTTCTCCCAGCATGGCTTCCAGGCTAGCGGCACCGTCAACCGATTAAGTAACGCCTCAGCATGTCCGTCACCGCGGTGATCTGCTCGACCTCGACGCGCTCGTCGACGCGGTGCGCCACATTCGGGTCGCCGGGACCGTAGTTGACCGCCGGGATGCCCAGCGCCGCGAACCGCGACACGTCGGTCCAGCCGTACTTGGCGCGCACCCGGCCGCCGGCCGCCTCGACGAGTGCCGCAGCCGCGGGCCGCGTCAACCCCGGCAGCGCACCGGCGGCGGAGTCGGTGAGTTCGGTTGCGACGCCGAGCCCGTCGAACACCTCGCACACGTGGGCATAGGCCTGCTCGACGCTGCGGTCCGGAGCGAACCGGAAGTTGACCGTCACGCTCGCCGCGTCCGGGATGACGTTTCCGGCGACCCCGCCGTCGATGCGCACCGCCGACAGTCCCTCGCGGTAGACGCAGCCGTCGATGTCGACACTGCGGGCCGGGTACGACTCCAAGCGGGCCAGAACCGCACCGAGTTTGTGGATCGCATTGTCCCCCAGCCACGATCGGGCCGAGTGGGCGCGGGTGCCGGTGGCGCTGACGATCACCCGCAGGGTGCCCTGGCAGCCGGCCTCGATGAAGCCGCCCGACGGTTCGCCGAGGATCGCGACGTCGGCCGCCAGCCACTCGGGCAGCTCGCGTTCGATGCGGCCGAGCCCGTTGGCGGAGGCCTCGATCTCCTCGCAGTCGTACATGACCAGCGTGATGTCGTGGACCGGTTCGGTGACGGTGGCGGCCAGATGCAGGAACACCGCGTCGCCGGATTTCATGTCCGAGGTTCCGCAACCGTGCAGCACTCCGTCGGCCAGCCGGCTCGGCAGATTGCCGGCGGCGGGCACGGTGTCGGTGTGCCCGGCCAGCAGCACGCGGGACGGGCGGCCGAAGTCGGTGCGGGCCAGGACCGCGTCACCGTTGCGGACGATCTCGAAGCCGGTGGTCTGCTCGCGCAGCGCCTGCTCGATCTCGTCGGCGATGCGCTTCTCGTGGCGCGATTCGCTCGGGATGTCGACCAGCGCGGCCGTCAACGCGATCGGGTCACCGTGTAGGTCCAGCACACGACCACGTTAACCCGTCGCACCGCCGCTCACCGGCACCCTCAGTACCGAATCGGCTCGATCAGGGGCCCCGGCTCGTCCATCAGCGCCCAGAAGCGGTCCCGGATCGCCACCGTCACCGGGCCGGGCTTCCCGTCGCCGACCGCGACGCCGTCGAGGGTGTTGATCGGCGTCACGCCGCCCGCCGTGGTGACCGCCATCATCTCGTCGGCGTCGTACAGTTCGTGGCTGGTGACATCACGCAGCGTGGCCTCGATCCCCATGGCGTCGGCGATCTCGAAGACGGTTTTGCGGGTAATGCCCGGCAACGCATTTCGCGACGGCGACGCCAGCTTGCCGTCCTTGACGACGCAGACGTTGAAGCCGGGCCCCTCGGCGACGCAGTTGTCCGAGTCGAGCAGGATTGCGGTCCGCGCCCCGCGGTCCTTGGCCTCGAAGCTGGCCGCGGTCAGATCGCCCCACTGGTAGTTCTTGATGGTCGGGTCGACAGTGTTGCGCCCGGCCCGGCGGACATGACGCGGCACGATGGCAGTGGTGCCGAAGATCTGCTCGGCGGGCGGGAACGCCCACAGGTACGGGATCGCGTAGATGTACACCTGGTGGGTCAGCTTGGATAGGTCCTTCTCACCCTTGCGCTTACCGTAGCCGCGGGTGACGGTCAGGTTGACAAAGGACTCGCGCAGCTGCGACATCGACACGCACCGCTTGGTGATATCGGCGAGTTCGTCCTTGGTGTAACCGGCGTCCAGGCGCAGCTTGCGCGCTCCGTCGAGCAGCCGGTCCAGGTGGTCACCGAGCCGGAAGATGTTGCCGTGCCACACGTGCGCGACGGTGTACGTGAGATCGGAGTGCCCGAACCCGGTGTCGAAGATCGAGATCTTGGCGTCCTCGGCCGGCAGATACTCGCCTTCGATCCAGGCCACCCCTCCGGCGAACGGGCTGGAGTAATCGAGTTCGTAGTCGCTGTACTGAATCACCGACCCCGGTGGGGTGTCCTCTCTGATGGCACCGGGTTCGACGGCGACGAGATTGGAGGTTCCGGTGTCGACGCTCATGGGACGGTCCTTTCGCAGGATCGGGGATTGGGGGTTGAGAGTGGAAGCGCAGTGCAGGGATCGGCGATCACACGCTGTGAGTCTTGGCGTAATCGGCGCCGGCGTCCCCGCGGCTCAGCCGTGACTTCAGGCAGGTGGCCCACCAAGCGGCGGCAATCACGACGATGCCGAGGAAAACCCATTTGTTCGTGGTGAATTGGGGCAGGAACAGCAGGGCCACCGCCACGGCGAGGAACACCACCAGCGCCGTGACGTAGAGCGGCAGCCGGAATCTGCCGAGGTCGAAGGTGCCGGGTTCGGCCGCGGGGATCGTTCCGCGCCGGTAGCCGACCAGCAGGCCGATGGTCTGCAGGATGTAGACGAAGAAGAACAGCAGTGACGCGATGCCGATGATGTAGTTGAACGCCTTCTCGTTGACCAGCGCGGACAGCAGCAGAACTGTGGACAGACAACCCAATCCGATGACTGCGTAGGTCGGCGCCTTGCTCTTGGTCGACACGTGGCGCCACACATGGGAGAACGGCAGCATGTTGTCGCGGGCCATCGAGTAGGTCAGCCGGGTGGCGACCAGGATGTTGGCCAGCAGGCACGCCAGGATGTTCGTCAGCGCGATCGCGACGATGACCTTGGTCACCGCGGGACCGGCCTGCTGGGTGATGATCTCCTCGATCGGCGCAGCCGAATTGGCCTGCACCGCGGCAGGATCCTTGATGGCCAGCACGTACACGACGTACATCAGGAACTCGATGACGATCGAGGTGACCAGGGCGTAGAACATCGTCCTGGGCACGACGCGGCGCGCATCCTTGGTTTCCTCGGCGACGTCGGCGCCGGACTCCACACCGATGAGGCCGAAGAACGGACCGAGTGCCGCCGCGAGCCACGCCAGCAGGTAGGAGTCCTTGTCACCGGACTCCCCACCGGTGAACAGCGACGAGATCGGCTGGTGGTTCTCCGGTGCGCTGAACGCGATGATCGCGACCAGTGCGGTCGCGCCGACGGTGATCACCAACTCCAGGCTGACGCCGATGTTGTTGACCATGGTGGCGAACCGGACACCGTAGATGTTGATCAGCACGCAGACGAACACCACCGCGATGGCGAGCAGGATCTGCGTGGTCTGCGTCATGCTCCAGCCGAGCAGACCGCCGAGGTATCCGGACAGGATGAAGCCGACCCCGGTCATGCCGCAGACCCAACCCATCAGGGCGATGAAGCCGGTGAACCACGCCAGATCGGGACCGTTGATCCGACTGATCCACTGATACGAGTAGCCCGCCAGCGGCAGCTTTGCGGTGAGGTCGGCGGCGATGAACGCCCACAACGCGAATACCGCGCCTGCCAGCAGCAGCGTCCACACGAACGGCGCTCCCGCGGTGAAGTAGCCGGCGCCGAAGCCGGTGAACACGGCCGTGGTGGCGCTGATGGTCGCGAATCCGATCGCGAACGAGGCCAGCGTGCCCACCGAACGGTCCAGCTTCTGGTCGTAGCCCAGTTCGGCGAGTTTGGCGTCCTCGGCGCTCAGCGTGCAGGGGCGCTGCTGTGAATGAGTGGGTGGGGATATCGCATCGGTCATGGTCGCTCCAGGTCAAGCCATCGGGAAGAACACCTGCAGACAGAAAACCGCCGCCGCGCGGACACCGGAAGTTCGCAGTTTTGATCTGCTCATAACCTGGGGTTATCAGCGGTGGTCGGCGGCCCCTGACTTGCATCGGAGTCCCCGAAACTCCATTCCGAGCGCACGTGTCTGACCAGCGCATCAGCCTGCGGGGTCAGGTCGGCGGGATTCCACGCCAATGCGGTGTGACTTGGTGGCCGGTCGGAAATCGGCACGTAGACGATGCCGGGCCGGTCGTAGAACCGGGCAACCGACGAGGTGGTGAAACTGATACCGAGCCCACGGGCGATGGCTGTGGTCTCGGCCTCGTAGGTGGCCGCCACGGCGGCGATGGTCGGCGGCCGGTTGCCGCGGACGTCCATCGCCAGCCAGTAATCGCGCCAGGTGCCCGCGGTCAGCGGAGCGCAGACGATCGGATCGTCGAGCAGCTCGGCGATCTCGATCTCGGCACGTTCGGCGAGGCGGTGATCGCGCGGCAGGCAGGCCACCCACGACTCGGAGTCGAGAATCAGCATCCGATGCTCGGGCAGGTCGACCGGGGGCCGAATGATGGCGACCTCGGTGCTGCCATCGGCCAGCCCGGCCGTCGGGTCGGCGAAATCGAACTCGATGGGCTCGACGGTGACGTCGGGGTAGGCGGCCTCGAAGTGGCGGACGAGCCGGAACAAGAGGTCGGCGCCGGTGCCGATGAGGTAGCCGACCCGCAGCACCCCCCGCCGGGTGCCCGACAGCATGATCAGGTTCTCGACGACGGCGTCCACGCCGGACAGCGCCTGCTGCACCTGGGGCAGCCATGCCGCGCCCAGATCGGTCAGGGCCACTTCCCGGGTGTTGCGGTGAAACAGCACGAGCCCGAACTGGTGCTCGAGTTGCTTGATCGCGGTCGAGAGCGCCGGCTGGGTGATGAACAGTTTCTCGGCGGCCCGCCGGTAGTTCAGCTCCTGGCCCAGAACAGCGAAGTAGCGCAGTTGACGCAGCGTCACATCGACGGTCGTGGCTCGCCTCCTGACCTGGTCGGGACCCTGTGAAGCGATGCTAGGCCCACCGGTAACCTGAAGCACCGTGACTTCTGCTTCTGGAGCATCCGGTGTGGGCGTGGCGACCATCGCGGCCGACGGATCGGTTCTCGACACGTGGTTCCCCGCCCCGGAACTGACCGCTGAACTGACCGCTGAACTGACCTCCGCGGGCGAGCCCGGCACGGTGCGCCTCTCGGTGGCCGAGGTGCCCGAGGAGCTCGCGGCGCTCGCCGGTCGCGACGAGGACCGCGACGTCGACATCGTCGTCGTCCGCACGGTGATCGGGTCGCTGGCGGACAAGGCTGTCGATGCCTACGACGCGTACCTGCGCCTGCACCTGCTCTCGCACCGCCTGGTCGCCCCGCACGGGCTGAACGCCGACGGACTGTTCGGGGTGCTCACCAATGTGGTGTGGACCAGTCAAGGACCCTGCGCGGTCGACGGGTTCGAGATGGTGCGGGCCCGGCTGCGCCGGCGTGGGCAGGTCGCGGTCTACGGCGTCGACAAGTTCCCCCGCATGGTCGATTACGTGCTGCCCTCCGGGGTCCGCATCGCCGATGCCGACCGGGTCCGCCTGGGCGCGCATCTGGCGCCCGGCACCACGGTGATGCATGAGGGCTTCGTCAACTTCAACGCGGGCACGCTGGGCAGTTCGATGGTCGAGGGCCGGATCTCGGCGGGCGTGGTCGTCGACGACGGCTCCGACATCGGCGGCGGCGCGTCGATCATGGGCACGCTGTCGGGCGGGGGCACCCAGGTGATCTCGGTGGGCAAGCGCTGCCTGCTCGGCGCCAACGCCGGTCTGGGCATCTCCCTCGGCGACGACTGCGTCATCGAGGCGGGCCTGTATGTCACCGCGGGCACCAAGGTCACCACATCAGACGGCGAGACGGTCAAGGCCCGCGAACTCTCCGGCGCCGACAACCTGCTGTTCCGCCGCAATTCGGTGACCGGCGCCGTCGAGGTGGTCAAGCGCGACGGCACGGGCATCACGCTCAACGAGGCGCTGCACGCCAACTGACCCTCCGTTCTGCGCGCGCCGCCCCGTGGCGCGAGCGTGCGCGCCTGCGGGCGACACGCCGGGTGATTCACGAAGTTCACGCACGCTCACATCGACTGGCGCTGCGCCCAATCCGCCAGTCCCGCGGGCGCGGTGACGTGATCCATCGCCATGATCACCGCACCGCGCAGTGACCCCTCCTCACCGTGCTCCGCGTCGCGCACCGGGGGCGGGGCGTCCTGGCGGTAGGCCATCAGGCCTTCGCGGTAGGCGGCCTCGAAGGTCTCCGCCGCCGCTCCCCGCAGCAGCGCGCCGACACCGCCCAAGGTGATCACGTCCGGGTCGTGCAGGTTCACCAGACCGCCGATACCGCGGCCTAGTGACGCCGCGACGGCTTCGAACGCCTGCCGGGTGGCCACGTCGTCGCCGGGGCGCCCGAGCAGGCGGTGCACGTAGTCGACCGGATCGTCGGGCGGTGGGTCACCCCGGTACCGGGCCAGCGCGCGCCCGTCCACGGTCAGGTCCCAGCAGCCGCGCGCGCCGCACGGGCAGGCCAGTGCGGGGTCGCCGAACGGGATGTGGCCGTACTCCCCGGCAGCACCGTGGGCGCCGGCCATCGGCTCGCCGTTGACGACGAGCGTGCCGCCGATACCGGTCGCGACGATCAGATGCAGCGACGTGCCCGCCGCCCTGGCCGCCCCCGTGCGGGCCTCGGCCAGACCCGCCAGCGTGGCGTCGTTGCCCAGCAGCATCGGCACGTCCGCGCGGCGCGGAAGCGTGCTCGTCAGCAGCGACAAGTCCACGTCGCGCCGGCCCCTCGGGGTGAACTGGACCAGCTTCGCGTCGCTCACCGTGCCGGCGACCGACACCGCCAATGCGCTGAGCTGCTTGGCTTTCCGTCGATGAACCGCGGCGATGGTGTCGGTCAGTGTCGCGAGGGCGACGTCGAGGCCCGGATCCTCGTAGGCCCCGCCGGCCACGATCCTGGGGGCGCCGTCGAGGCCGGCCAGCGCGAGCCGCCAGTCGGTGGCCCTCAGGTCCGCCGCCAGCACCAGCGGGCCCTCGGGATGCGGGACCAGCAGCGTCGTCGGCCTGCCGCGGCCCTGTGCGGGTGCCGGCGCCTCGTCGAGGAGCCGCGCCTGCCTCAACCGCGCCACCAGATCGGTGGCACCGCCGCTGCTGATCCCGAGGCGCTGCGCGGCGGCGGCGCGGGTGATGCCGGGTTCGGCACGAACCACACCCAGCAGCTGGGCGGCGCCGACCCACCGCAGGTGTGCGGCGTGGCGGGGATCGTCGGACATCGCCGAAAAGTATTGCAGTTGATTAAACTCGATAGCCGAGTATATTCGCGTCGGTGACCTTGACCGCACCGCGCACCGCCGGCCTGCGTACGAACCTCACCGGCCTGCTGTCGCTGGCGGCGGCGTCGTGCCTGGCGGTGACGACCGAGATGCTGCCCGTGGGCCTGCTCCCCCGGATGGCCGACGCGTTCGGGGTGTCCGAATCGGCGACCGGGCTGCTGGTCGGCCTCTATGCCGTCATGGTGGCCGCGCTGGCGGTGCCGCTGACCGCCATCACGTCGCGGTTCGCCCGAAAGCCGCTGCTGCTGGCGACCGTGGCCGGTTACGCGATCAGCAACGCGGTGGTCGCAGCCGCGCCCACGTTCGCCGTCGTCGCGGCGGGACGCACGGTCGGCGGGGTGACGCACGCTCTGTTCTTCTCGTTGGTGATCGGGTACGCGCCGCGACTGGTGTCCGGTGCGCACGTCGGCAGGGCGCTCGCGCTGGCGGGCAGCGGCGCATCGGTGGGGTTGGTGCTCGGAGTACCGGTGCTGACGTCGCTGGGCACCGCGGCCGGGTGGCGCGTGCCGTTCGTCGTTCTGGCCGTGCTGTCGGTACTCACATTCCTTGCGCTGAGCCGCGTGTTGCCCGCGGTGGACCACGATGCGGCCGGGGCGGCGGCGCAGCCGGGAGGCAGGCGCCGGCTGGCCGCGGTGGCGATGTCGAACATGCTGGTGTTTCTCGGACAGTTCACCGTGTACACGTTCATCAGCGTGATACTCATGGCCGGCGGAGTGCGGCCGACGCTGGTGGGACCGGTCCTGTTGATGTGCGGCGTCTGCGGCCTGCTCGGGTTGTGGTACACGGGGCGGGGCCTGGACCGGAACCCGCGGCGGACCACGCTCGCGCTGCTCGCGACCATCGCGGTCGCGGTGGCGGCCCTGGCGGGGCCGTGGTCTGCGGTGGGGGTGGCGCTGGCTCTGATCGCGGTGTGGAGCACCGCTTTCGGTGGGGTCCCGTCGATCTACCAGTCGTGTGCGGTGCGCACCGGGGCGGTGGCTCCCGAACGTGCCGGCGCCTGGATCAACGCGACGGCCAACGCGGGCATCGCGGGCGGATCGGCGATCGGGGCAGGTCTGCTCGCGACGACGGGCCTGTCCTCGCTACCGTGGGCCGGCGCCGCATTGATCGGGGCCGGACTCGCGGTGGCGCTGGTGTCGCGCAGGGCTTTTCCGTCGCGGCCCTAGCTCTCAGCCGGCCGCGTTCGGTTTCAGTGGCGGGCAGTTCCCCTGGTCGTCCGCGACGAGCTCGAAGTGCCATATCTCGTTGGCGTAGATCTGACACAACCCGAATCGCGGACCGTTGGCGATCATCCAGCGGTCGGCCTCGGCCGGACCAATGTCGACGGCCTGGCCCACAACATGTTTGGAGACTTCCGGGGTGGCGACGAATTCGGCGGCCCGCTGCGCGCTGCCGTAGGTCAGGACGGCGTCGTCGAACAACCGTTGCTGGAAGCCCTTGGAGCGCCAGCCGGAGGTCACTTCGAGTTGCACGCCGTCGGCCTCCGCCGCCCTGGCCGCTTCTTGCACTGCCGCCAGCAGAGCCGGATCCAGCTGCGACAGTATCGGATTGGCGGTGTCGAACGGTGACAGCATGGTTCCGTCCGCGAGCCAGCCGCCGGTGGTGTCGACGGCCGCCGGGCCGATCGTGAGCGGCTCGACAGGTGGCGGTGCCGGCGGTGGCGGCGCCGGCGGCACCACGATGCTGGTCTGCACCAGCATCACGTCCGGCGACTGGCCGCACCCCGACAGCAGTGCGACGGCGAGCACCCCGAGGGTGGCGACGAGCGTGCGTGTAGTCGCCGATTGTGCCCGCGTGTCGGCCGCCGACACGCACGCTCGCGGGGTCGCAGGCGCCCCGGGAACGTGCCGTGCGGGCCGGGTCACCCGTCGGCCGCCAAGATGCAGAACTCGTTGCCTTCGGGGTCGGCCAGCACCACCCAGCTCTGCTCGCCCTGGCCGATGTCGACCCGGCGAGCGCCGAGGGCGATCACCCGCTCCACCTCGGCGTCCTGGTCGTCGGGGGTGAAGTCGAAATGAATGCGGTTCTTGACGGCCTTGCCCTCGGGCACCTCGAGAAACAACCAGTCCGGCCCGACGCCGCCCGGTGCCCGCAGCACGACGTCACCGTCGTCGGTGCCCTCGGCCGGCCAGCCCAGCACCTGTGACCACCAGGCCGCCAGTGCCCGCACGTCGTTGGCGTCGACACAGACCTCGCTGAACCTCAAACCCATTGCGCCAATTCCTTCTTCAGCAGCTTTCCCATCGCGTTGCGGGGCAGGCTGTCCACGACCCGTACCTCGCGGGGCCGCTTATGAACCGAGAGTTGCTGCGCCACATACTCGATCAGCGTGTCGGGACGGGCGTCGCCGACGACGAACGCGACGATGCGCTGTCCGAGGTCCTCGTCGGGCGCGCCGATCACCGCGGCCTCGCGCACGTCGGGATGTGCCAACAGCACGGTCTCGATCTCCCCTGCCCCGATCCGGAAGCCGCCGCTCTTGATCAGGTCAACCGATTCGCGGCCGACGATACGGTGCATACCGTCCGCACCGATCACCGCGACATCGCCGGTGCGGTACCAGCGGTCCTCACCGAGCACCTCGGCGGTGGCGTCGGCGCGGTTGAGGTAGCCGTCGAACAGCGTCGGGCTCTGCACCAGCAGCTGCCCGATCGCCTCTCCGTCGCGGGGCAGTTCCGTGCCGTCCTCGGCGACCAGCCGCGTCGACACCCCCGCCAGCGGCAACCCGACCCAGCCAGGCCTGCGCTCCCCGGCGACCAGCGTGCTGAGCGTGATCAGGGTCTCGGTGCTGCCGTAGCGCTCGATGGCGCGGTGTCCGCTCAACGCGGCGAGCCCCTCGAACACCGGGACCGGCAACGCCGCGCTGCCGGACACCAGCAGCCGGGCCGGCGTCAGCGCCCGTGCCGCGGCGCCGTCCTCGACGATGCGCGACCACACCGTCGGCACCCCGAACAAGAGCGTCCCGCCAAGCTCGCCCACCGCGTGGGCGTAAGCCTGCGGTTTCGGCTTTCCGGTGTGCACGAACCGGTTTCCGATCCGCAGGGATCCCAGCAGTCCCAACACGAGACCATGCACGTGGTACAGCGGCAGGCCGTGCACCAGAGTGTCCTGCGGCGTCCACTCCCAGGCTTGGGCGAGCATGTCGATGTCCGCGGCGATGGCGCGGCGGCTGACCACCACCCCCTTGGGCAGACCGGTGGTGCCCGAGGTGTAGATGATCAGCGCGGGCGCGTCCGGCGGCGGCTCGGCATAACGGTGCCAGGACCGGGCGTGGCGCCGCACCGGGATGTGCGGCAGACCGTCTGTCTCGCCGGGCAGATCGCCCAGCCAGGCCTGCGCACCCGAGTCGGCCAGGATGTGACGCCGCTCGGCGGCGCCCACATCTGCGGGAACCGGTACGACGGGCACCCCGGCGATCAGGCAGCCGGTGACCGCCAGCACCGCCGCGGCGGTCGGGGTGGCCAGCACCGCGACACGGGATGCGCCCGCGACGCGTTCGGCCACCGACGTCGCCGCGCCCACGAGGTCGCTTCGACTCAACGACACCCCGTCGATGCGCACCGCATCACCGAGATCTGCCCCCGCCGCCACGGCCGCAGGATTCAAGGACGCCAGCAACACAGGAACCGAGGCTACTCCCCGGGGGTGGTCATACTGGTGCGGTGGATTCGATCCGGGCATTGGGCACGCGTGAGGTGTACCGCAACAACTGGTTGACCATCCGCGAGGACGAGATCTGCAGAGCCGACGGCAGCGCCGGCATCTACGCGGTCGTGGACAAGCCGACCTATGCGCTGGTGATCCCGCGCGACGGGGACCGCTTCCACCTCGTCGAGCAGTTCCGCTACCCGATCGGGTTGCGCCGGTGGGAGTTCCCGCAGGGCACCGCCCCCGGGCAGGCCGAGCTCGACGGCGCCGAGCTCGCCGCGCGGGAGTTGCGCGAGGAGACCGGCCTGGTCGCGTCGACGATGACCGAGATCGGGCTGCTGGACGTGGCACCGGGGATGAGCAGCCAGCGGGGCCGGATCTTTCTGGCGACCGGTATCAGCGAGGGGCCGCACGAGCGCGAGCACGAGGAGCAGGACATGCGCAGTGCATGGTTCGCTCGCGCCGAGGTCGAGCAGATGATGCGTGACGGGATCATCACCGACGCCCAGACCCTGGCAGCCTGGACCCTGATGCTGCTGCGTGGTCACTGACCATCCGAATACCGGCTGCGCGAACGCCATTCGCACACGGAAGCCGATACCAAGCCGTGATCCAACCGTGCCCGAACAGGCCGTGTCGATCAGGCACCTTGACGGGTGGGGCAATTACGTTCGTGTTGCCAGACCCACCAGACTGCGAGGGAGCCATGCCGGCGCGACGTGCGCGTAGTGCTCTTGCCTCCGCGACTTTCGTCGCGGCTGCGTGCATGTGCGCCGAGACCACCGCCGACGCCGCGACACCCGACTGGAGCGGCAGGTACACGGTGGTGACGTTCGCGTCCGAGAAGCTCGGCACCAGTATCGCGGCGCGCCAGCCCGAACCCGACTTCAGCGGTCAGTACACGTTCAGCACGTCGTGCGCGGGCACGTGTGTCGCGGTCGCGTCCGACGGCCTGACTCCGTCGAACCCGACGATCCCCCAACCGCCGCGGTACACGTGGGACGGCCGGCAGTGGGTGTTCAACTACAACTGGCAGTGGGAGTGCTTCCGCGGCGCGGATGTGCCGCGTGAGTACGCCGCCGCCCGGTCGCTGGTGTTCTACGCCCCGACCGCCGACGGCACGATGTACGGAACGTGGCGCACCGAGATCCTGGAAGGCATCTGCAAGGGCACGGTGATCATGCCGGTCGCCGCATACCCCGCCTGAGTGCGTCAATCCACCAGCGCGCGAACGAAGAACGCGAGGTTGGCCGGCCGTTCGGCCAACCGCCGCACGAAGTAGCCGTACCACTGTGTTCCGAACGGCACATAGACCCGGATCGCGCTGCCGGACTCGGCGATTCGGCGCTGCTCGCCATCGCGGATGCCGTACAGCATCTGGTATTCGAACCGGTCTGTGCCGCGGCCGAATTCGCGCGCCAGCCCGGGGACCGCGCCGATGACCTCAGGGTCATGCGAGGCCACCATCGGATACCCGTTGCCCGCCATCAGGATCCGCAGACACTGTAGGTAAGAGTCGGTGACGTCGTCGCGGTCCCGGAACGCGACCGACGCCGGCTCGTCGTAGGCACCCTTGCACAACCGGATTCGGGCTCCTGAGGCCGCGAATTCGGCGCAGTCGGCCCGCGAGCGCCTGAGATAGGCCTGCAGCACCGTGCCCACCCAGTCGAAGTCCACCCGAAGCTCGCGCACGATCGACAGCGTCGAATCGGTGGTCGTGTGGTCCTCGGCGTCGACGGTCACCCAAACCCCCGCGCGCGCCGCACGTTCGCAGATGGCGCGCGCGTTCTCCAGCGCGATCTTGTCGCCGTCACGCGGCAGCGCCTGGCCCAGCGCCGACAGTTTCAGCGAGACCTCCAGCGGCCGTATGTCGGCGGCGGTCTCACCATGGGCATCCAATGCGTCGATCAGCTCGCGGTACGCGGTCACGGTCGCGCCGGCAGTGTCGGCGTCGACGACGTCCTCGCCGAGGTGGTCGATCGACACCAACCGCCCTGACTCGCGGAGCTGCCGCACCGATGTCATGGCATCGGTGAGGCTCTCCCCCGGCACGAAGCGGCGCACCACCTCTCGCGTCACCGGCATCCGCTCGGCGGCGCGCCGCAGCCCGTCTCGACGCGACGCCGCCAGGATCACCGGCCGGGCGACGGTGTCGAACACGCCCATGGGTCATGCCTCCATGTGCGGGTAGGTGTGGTCGGTCGGCGGCACGAACGTCTCCTTGATCGAGCGCGCGGAGGTCCACCGCAGCAGGTTGAGCGGGGACCCGGCCTTGTCGTTGGTTCCGGAGGCCCGCGACCCGCCGAACGGCTGCTGGCCGACGACCGCGCCGGTCGGTTTGTCGTTGACGTAGAAGTTGCCCGCCGTGTGCCGCAGACGTTGTTCGGCGACGAGCACCGCGGCGCGGTCGTCGGCGATCACGGCGCCGGTCAACGCGTAGCGGGCGGTGGTGTCGATGACGTCGAGGATGCGCTCGTAGTCCTCGTCGGGGTAGACGTGCACGGCCAGCAGTGGGCCGAAGTATTCGGTGCTGAACGCTTCGTCGGCCGGGTCGTCGGACAGCAGCACCGTCGGCTGCACGAAAAACCCTTCGCTGTCGTCGTATTCGCCGCCCACCGCGATGGTGACCCCGGCCGCGTCCTTGGCCCGTTCGATCGCGGCGACGTTCTTGGCGAACGCGCGTTCGTCGATCAGCGCGCCGCCGAAGTTGGTCAAATCGGTGATGTCGCCGTAGCGCAGCGACTCGGTGACGTCGAGGAAATCGTCGCCCATCTTCTGCCACACCGACCGCGCGATGTAGGCCCGCGATGCGGCCGAACACTTCTGTCCCTGGTAGTCGAACGCACCCCGGATCAGCGCTGTGCGCAACACTTCCGGCTGCGCCGAGGTGTGCGCGACGACGAAGTCCTTGCCCCCGGTCTCGCCGACCAACCGCGGGTAGGAGTCGTACCGCTCGATGTGGGCGCCGACTTCGCGCCACAGGTGCTGAAATGTCGCGGTGGATCCGGTGAAGTGGATTCCGGCCAGCCTCCGGTCGGCCAGCAGCACCTCCGACACCGCCTTGCCGTCCCCGGTGAGCATGTTGACCACACCGGGCGGCAGACCCGCTGCCTCGAGCAACTCCATGACCAGGTAGGCCGCGAACGTCTGGGTCGGCGACGGTTTCCACACCACGGTGTTGCCCATCAGCGCGGGCGCGGTCGGCAGGTTGCCCGCGATCGCGGTGAAGTTGAACGGTGTGATCGCGTAGACGAAGCCCTCCAGCGGCCGGTAGTCGGTGCGGTTCCACACCCCGGTTGAGCTGACCGGCTGCTGGGCCAGGATCTGCCGCGCGAACGCGACGTTGAACCTCCAGAAGTCGACGAGTTCACACGGCGCGTCGATCTCGGCCTGGTAGGCGGTCTTGGACTGCCCGAGCATGGTGGCGGCGGCGATCTTCTCCCGCCACGGGCCCGCGAGCAGGTCCGCCGCGCGCAGGAACACCGCGGCGCGTTCGTCGAACGGGGTGGCCTCCCATCCGGGTTTGGCAGCGACAGCCGCCTCGACGGCGGCCTCGGCGTCGGCGTGCTCGGCGTTGGTCAACAGGCCGAGACGCTCGGCGTGCCGGTGGGGCTGGACCACCTCGATGGTGGCGCCGGCACCCATCCGGCGCTCCCCGCCGATGACATGGGGCAGATCGACCGGCTCCGCCGCGAGGTCGGACAGCGCGTCCTCCAGTCGATGACGTTCCGGGGATCCGGGGGCGTAGTTGTGCACCGGCTCGTTGGCCGGCATCGGCACATCGGTGATGGCGGTGATGGGGTTCATGACGTGAGACTGGTCCACTCCACCCACGAAATCGATGGCCGAATGGACAACCGGTGGGACACTCGATGGTGATATCGGACAAAGGAGCGGCGATGGTGTCCACGCTCGCAGGTCTCGGCCTCGGCCAGCTGCTGCTGGCGCTGGATCGGACCATGGTCACGCTGATCGAGGCACCGCGCGGGTTGGACATGCCCGTGAGCTCGGTCGCGCTCGTCGACGCCGACGACATCAGGTTGGGGCTGGCCGTCGGCCCGGGATCGGCCGACCTGTTCTTCCTGCTCGGGGTGTCCGACACCGAGGCGCTGTGCTGGCTGGAACAGCATGCCGACCGGCCGGTCGCGATCTTCGTCAAGGAGCCGACCCCTGCGGCGGTGGCCCGCGCGGCCGCGCTCGGCACCGCCGTCGTCACCGTCGACCCCTGTGCCCGCTGGGAGCATCTGTACCGTCTGGTCAACCACGCCCTGGAACACCACGGAGATCGCGGCGACCCGCTGCGCGACTCGAGCACCGACCTGTTCGGCCTCGCACAGTCCATCGCCGACCGGACCCGGGGCATGGTCTGCATCGAGGACGCCGACAGCCACATGCTGGCCTACTCGGCCAGCGACGAAGCCGACGAGTTGCGCCGGCTGACGATCCTCGGCCGTGCCGGACCGCCCGAGCATCTCGAATGGATCGGGCAGTGGGGCATTTTCGACGCGTTGCGGTCGGGTCCCGACGTGGTCCGCGTCGCCGAACGTCCAGAGCTCGGCCTGAGGCCGCGGCTGGCCGCCGGCATCCACCTGCCCGCCGACCCGGCGCACTCGCCGCGGTTCGCGGGGACCATCTGGCTGCAGCAGGGGTCCGCCCCGTGGGCCGACGACGCCGAGGAGATCCTGCGCGGCGGCGCGGTGCTGGCGGCGCGGATCATGTCGCGGCTGGCGGCGACCCCGTCCCAGCACACGGCGCGTGTGCACCAGCTGCTCGGCGTGGCAGCTGGTGCCGTCGACGACGTCGCCGCGCTGGCCCGCGAGCTCGGCATCCCCGCCGACGGACGCGCCGCGCTGGTCGGGTTCCACCGCCACGGCGGACCGCCGCCCACGGACGTTCTGGCGTTGAGCGCCAGTGCTTTTCGTCCAGATGCCCAGGTGGCGGCGGCCGGCGACCGAGTGTACGTGCTGTTCCCCGAACTGCGGGCCACGGAGGTGCTGTCGTCGTGGGCGCACGGCGTGGTGTCCACGCTGGCGCGAGAACTCGGATTCCAGGTGCGTGCGGTCACCGCCCCGCTGCCGGGGCTGGCCGCCGCGGCGACCGTCCGGGCCGAGGTCGACCGAGTGCTCGACAGCGCCGAAAGACACCCCGGCGCATTCGGTCTGGTCACCTCACTGGAGCAGGCGCGTCCGACGGTGCTGCTCGACGAAATCGTGTCGCACATCGCGACCCAGGGCCGGCTGGTGGACCCGCGGGTGCGGCGGCTGCGGGCCGAGGATCCACTGATGGCCTCGACGCTGCAGGCTTACCTGGACGGCTTCGGCGACATCGCCGTCGTCGCCGCGTGCTTACACGTGCACCCGAACACGGTGCGCTACCGCATCCGCCGGGTGGAGAAACTGCTGCGCACCTCGCTGAACGACCCCGACGAGCGGCTGGTGCTGGCCCTGGGCCTGCGCGCGACGGAACGTTCGGCCGCGCCGCTGCCAACGCGGATCGATACGAACTCGCACGGATAGGGCCCGACTCACCCGAGGCGGTGTGCGCCTGATCTGACGCGCCGGCCTCAGGCTCGGTCTACGATCCGGCCGCAGAACCGAGCCGCTCGACGGCGGCGGCGATGCGCTCGTCGGTGGCGGTCAGCGCCACCCGTACGTGTCGGGCACCGCGCGGCCCGTAGAACTCGCCGGGCGCGACGAGGATGCCCTTGCCCGCCAGCCACGCCACGGTGTCGCGGCACGGCTCGCCGCGGGTGGCCCACAGATACAGCCCGCCCTCGGAATGGTCGACGGTGAATCCGGCGGACCGCAGCGCGGGCAGCAGCGCATCGCGGCGGCGCCGGTAACGCGCGCGCTGCTCCAGCTCATGGGCGTCGTCGTCGAGCGCGGCCACCATCGCCGCCTGGATCGGCGTCGGCACCATCAGGCCGGCGTGCTTGCGCACCGCCAGCAATTCGGCCACCACCGCCGGGTCACCGGCGACGAAACCCGCCCGGTAACCGGCCAGCGACGACGTCTTCGACAGCGAGTGCACGGCCAGCAACCCGGTGTGGTCGCCGTCGCAGACCTGCGGGTGCAGCACCGAGACCGGCTCGGCGTCCCAGCCGAGGCCGAGGTAGCACTCGTCGGAGGCGATCAGCACTCCCCGTTCCCGAGCCCACCCGACGATCTTGCGCAGATGGTCGATCCCGAGGATCTGGCCGGTCGGGTTGCTCGGCGAGTTCAGATACACCAGCGCGGGCACCAACGGGCCCAGCTGGGTCAGGGAGTCCGCGCGGACCACCGCCGCACCGGCCAGCAACCCGCCCACCTCGTAGGTGGGGTAGGCCAGCTCGGGCACCACCACGATGTCGCCGGCGCTGAGGCCGAGCGTCGTGGGCAACCACGCGATCAGTTCCTTGGTCCCGATCGCCGGAAGTACCGCCACCGGCGAGAGCCCGGTGATCCCGTACCTGCGCTCCAGCGCGGACACCGCGGCCCCGCGGAGCGCCGGGGTGCCATGCGTCGTCGGATATCCCGGCGACGCGCTCGCTGCGGCCAGCGCGTCGCGGATGACCGGCGCGACCGGATCGACCGGGGTCCCGACGGACAGGTCGACGATCCCGCCGGGATGTGCCCGGGCGGTCGCTGTCGCGTCAGCCAGGGTGTCCCACGGGAAGACGGGCAGGGACGCCGACTTCCGTGGCCGGCGGGCAGACACGGACGTCGCTCAGTCCTCGCCCCGCGGGGGCAGGTCCTTGACGGCTGGGGGATCGTTGTCGGTCTGACCGACCTTCGAGGCGCCGCCCGGCGAGCCCAGCTCGGCGAAGAAGTCGGCGTTGATCTGGGTGTAGCCGCTCCACTGATCCGGGACGTCGTCCTCGTAGTAGATGGCCTCGACGGGGCACACCGGCTCGCAGGCGCCGCAGTCGACGCACTCATCCGGGTGGATGTACAGCATGCGTGCGCCCTCATAGATGCAGTCGACAGGGCACTCCTCGATGCACGCCTTGTCTTTGACGTCGACGCAGGGCTCAGCAATGACGTACGTCACGAACTACTCCTAGTCCTCTCGAACTACCTGTCCAGTGGGGCTGCTGTCTAGGCAGGGCTCAGCCGAGCCGCGGCCAACTCAGCAAGTATCCCTGCCGGTTGTTGGACGCCTGTCTCAGTGTGCCCTAACTTACTCGCCGCCCCGGGTAGGGGTTGCGCGTGGTTACTGATACTAAACGTCGCAGATACCGCTCGCCTAGTACCCCACGCCGCGGCGGACTCCGAAGATTCGGGCCGGCGTGCCGGGCGTGCGGGAATGAATTCGGACCATAGTCCGCTTAACTCGGATGTACGCGTCGGACCACACCGACCCACTTCGAGGAAAGAGACACCCATGACCACTACCGCTACCACCGCACTGCCCGCCGGAACCTGGACCATTGACCCGTCCACTCGTCGATCAACTTCTCGGTGCGCCATCTCATGGTCAGCAAGGTCAGGGGGTCGTTCGACACGTTCAGCGGCGCGATCACCGTCGGCGAGGACGGCATCCCGTCGGTGCGCGCAGAGATCGCCGTCGACTCGGTCAACACCCGCAACGAGCAGCGCGACGCCCACCTCAAGTCCGCCGACTTCTTCGACACCGACAAGTACCCGACGGCGACCTTCGTCTCCACCGCTGTCCGCCCCGACGGCGAGAACTATGTCCTCGACGGCGATTTCACCCTCAAGGGATCCACGCGCCCGATCTCGCTGACGCTTGAGTTCAACGGCGTGAACCCCGGCATGGGCAACGGCGAGGTCGCCGGATTCGAGGCGTCAGCCGTGCTCAACCGCAAGGACTTCGGCATCGACATCGACATGCCGCTGGAGACCGGCGGCGCGGTCGTCGGCGACAAGGTGATCATCACCCTCGAGATCGAGGCCGCCAGGCAGGCCTGAGGCCAGAAGGGTGATACCCACTGCCGCAGTGGGTATCACCTGAGCGTTCACTCCTCGATCCGGTGGCTGATGTCGCCGATCTGATCGATCGTCAGGGTCAACCGGTCGCCCGGCCGCAACCAGCGGCCGGTTTCCATGCCGCTTCCCCCGGGCAGCGTGCCGGTCGCGAAAAGCTCACCCGGATAGAGTCTTTCATCGCGAGAGGCATGAGCGAGCAGTTCGCCGATCGACCACTGTATGCCGCGGGTGCTGACCGTGCCGATCCTGGTTCCGTTGACTGACACCGCTCCGGTGAGCGAATCGATGAGCGGCAGGATCTCATCGGCGGTCACCGCCACGGCCGACATCGACGACGCGAAATGCTTGGCCTTCTGGGGCCCCAGCCCGCTGGCCATTTCGCTGCGCTGGACGTCCCGAGCGGAGAAGTCGTTGACGACGACGAAGGCGCCGATCGCGTCGAGGGCCTCCTGCGGGGTCGCGTTGTGCAGCGGCGCCCCGAGCACGAAACCGAGCTCGAGTTCGAAGTCCAGCGCGGCCGAGTAGGACGGGAACGCCACGGGCGTACCGGAGGGCACGAAGCTCAGGTGGTTGGACATGTAGTAGATCGGCTGCCGGTAGAACAGCGGCTTCGGCTTGAACAGCGGGAACGGCTTCCGTGTCAGCTTCTCGATCACCCCGGCGGCACGGGCCTGCCCCGGATGGAAGCGGCGCACCAATCCGCGGGCCGCATCGATCGCGTGGTGTTCGTAGAGCATGAAGTCGCGGAAGGACGCCGGCTGAAAGGGCAGGACGTGCCCGGAAAGCTCATGGTGGCGCTGGGCGGCGACCGTCTCCCATTCGGCGTCGAACACGCGTCCGCCGAACGGCGACGGGCCCTCGGCGCGCACCCAGGAGCCGTCGGCCGCAAGCAACTGCAACTCCAGCCTGCCGTCCTTGATCACCCGTCGCAGCTTCATGGTTCCGTCCTACCAGCCCGACGTGTCACCGCGCGCATGTCCCCGAGCGTGCGCCCGCGTTACTGAGTGCCGGGGGCCGAGTGCCGCGCTCTCAGGCGGCGAGAGGGGTGTAGTCGGTGCTGCGCTGGCGGGCCGGGCGGCCGATGCCCTCGGCGATCGCGACCAGTTCGGCGACGCTCTTGGCCGAGCCGTTCTCAGAACCGGCCATCCGCGAGATCGTCTCCTCCATCAGGGTGCCGCCGAGATCGTTGGCGCCGCCGCGCAGCATCACCTGCGTGCGCTCGACGCCGAGCTTGACCCAGCTGGTCTGGATGTGAGAGATCCTGCCGTGCAACATGATCCGCGCCAAGGCGTGCACCGCACGGTTGTCCCGATGGGTGGGCCCCGGCCGCGCACCGCCTGCCAGGTACAGCGGCGAGGACTGGTGCACGAACGGCAGCGGAACGAACTCCGTGAAACCGCCGGTGCGGTCCTGGATGTCGCGCAACACATTCAGATGTCCGACCCAGTGCCGCGGGGTGTCGACGTGGCCGTACATCATCGTCGAGCTCGACCGCAGACCGACCTGGTGCGCGGTGGTGACGACCTCGATCCACATCGACGTCGGCAGCTTGCCCTTGGTGAGCACCCAGCGCACCTCGTCGTCGAGGATCTCGGCGGCCGTGCCGGGGATGGTGTCCAGGCCGGCTTCGCGCAGGCTGGTCAGCCACTCCCGGATCGACAGTCCGCTCTTGGTGACCCCGTTGGCGATCTCCATCGGCGAGAACGCGTGCACGTGCATCGACGGCACGCGCTTCTTGACCGCCCGGACCAGATCGGCGTAGCCGGTGACCGGCAGCTCCGGGTCGATGCCCCCCTGCATGCAGACCTCGGTGGCACCGGCGACGTGGGCCTCCCACGCGCGGTCGGCGACCTCGTCGACCGACAGCGAGTACGCGTCCGCGTCGCCTTTGCGCTGGGCGAACGCGCAGAACCGGCAGCCGGTGTAGCAGATGTTGGTGAAGTTGATGTTGCGGTTGACCACGAATGTCACGTCGTCACCGACCGTGTCGCGTCGCAGCGAATCTGCCAGCGCGGTAACGGCTTCCAGGGCAGGACCGTCAGCCGTCGCAAGCGCCAGATACTCGTCGTCGGAGCAGCCTGCCGGGTCCCGCTCGGCCGAGCGCAGCGCGGCCAGCACATCGGTGTCGATCCGCTCGGGCGCCCGGGAAGCCAGCTCGGAGACCTTCGCCCGGATCGACTCCCAGTCACCGAATGCGCTGCCCAGATCCGACCGGGTCTCGGTGCGCCGGCCCTCGGTGTCGATCGCCGAGTGCAGATCGGTACGGCCGAGCGACTCGGTGGCCTCATCGGGTTCCTGCCAGGGCCGACCCGCCGGATTGACGTCGAGGGCGTACCCGGTGTCGGCATCGGCCAGTGCCGCCACGTGTCCCATCACCCGCGGGTCGATCCACGCCGCTCCGGCCTGCACGTACTGCGGCTGCGCGGTCAGGCGTTGCACCAGATCGAATCCGGCCTCGGCGGTCACCTCGGCCAATTCGTCGAGCGCGGGCCAGGGCCGTTCGGGGTTGACGTGATCGGGGGTCAGCGGCGACACCCCGCCCCAGTCGTCGACGCCGGCGCCGATCAGCGCCAGACACTCCTGCCGCGACACCAGATTCGGCGGGGCCTGGATGCGCACCTTCGGGCCCATCACCAGCCGGGTGACCGCGAGGGTCGCCAGGAAATCCTCCAGTCCGGCGTCCGGGACCGACGCCATGACGGTGTGGTCCTTGGCCCGGAAGTTCTGCACGATCACTTCCTGGACGTGGCCGAACTCCTTGTGCGAGCGGCGAATCGCGTGCACGGTCTCGGCGCGTTCGGTCAGCGTCTCACCGATACCCACCAGGAGCCCGGTGGTGAACGGAATCGACAGCCGTCCCGCGTCGTCCAGCGCGCGCAGCCTCACCGCGGGATCCTTGTCCGGGCTGCCGTAATGCGCCAGCCCGCGGGTCTCGAACAGCCGTCGCGAGGTGGTTTCCAGCATCATGCCCATCGACAGGGCCACCGGCTTGAGCCGGGACAGCTCCGACCACGACATCACGCCCGGATTCAGGTGCGGCAGCAGCCCGGTCTCCTCCAGCACCCGGATCGCCATCGCGCGCACGTAGTCCAGCGTCGAGTCATAACCGCGCTCGTCGAGCCACTGCCGCGCCTCGTCCCAGCGGTCCTCGGGGCGATCCCCGAGCGTGAAAAGCGCTTCCTTGCAGCCCAACTCGGCACCGCGACGGGCGACGTCGAGGATCTCGTCGGGCTCCATGAACATGCCCCGGCCCTCGGCGCGCAGCCTGCCGGGCACGGTGACGAACGTGCAGTAGTGGCATTTGTCCCGGCACAGATGCGTGACCGGGATGAACACCTTGCGCGAATAACTGACCGGCAGCCGGCCCGTCGCGCCCCGCCGTCCGGCGGCATCCAAACCGGCATCGCGCACCCGCGCCGCCGACGCGCACAGGTCAGCAAGATCCTCACCACGCGCGGTCATCGCGATCGCGGCCTCGTCGACGTTGAAAGCCACCCCGTCACGGGCCCGCCTCAATACCCGCCGCAACGCGGCAGGGCTGGGCGCGCCGGCCTTCGGGGGAACCATCGGGCTGGGCAGATCAGAACCGCGCTGGGTGTTCAGAGCCACTTCCCTATAACCCCGGCATTGTCGCGGATCATCCTCGCGTCTCACTCTCTGAAACACCATGTGTCCGCAGTCCGCGTGACATAGGGATCACAGTAGTCACCCCGAGCGGCCGGCGGTGCCCGCCCCCGCCGAGGGCGGGTGCCTGGTCAACAACCACGCCGCCGGCAGCGCCCCGAGCACGACCAGTAAGACGGTGCCGAACTCCATGATCCCGGTCCCGCCGAAGACGATGTCGTCGCCGGGCCGGACGGCCATGCACAGGAATACGGTGGCAAGCCAGGTCCACAGGGGCAGAGCGGCCAGCCGTGGCGCCGTCGTCCACTGCAGCCCGGCCCACACCAGCGCGACGTTGAGCAGTCCACTGAGCAGCGCGCTGACCGGGAACGGGACCCCACCGATGCGCAGCGGAAGGAAGAAGACGGCCATCAAGGCCGAGAGCACGCCGTCGAGGGCGAGTAACACCAGGACAACCACGCGAAGCCGGCCCGGGGCCGGCGAGGCCGGCGCCCTCAGGTCGGGATGCTGTCGAGCACCGAAACCAGCGAGCCGACCACCCATTGGAAGCTGTCGAGACGATCCTGCCAATGCTGCAGGTTGGGATCCAGATCCGGGTCCATGTGCTTCCCTTCCGCGCGCTGGGTTGCGGGCAGCTTACCCCGCGCAACGCGGCGTCAACCGAGGGACAGCCCGGAAAGCAGGTCCGTCTCCCAGCCGCGGTGGTCACGGTCACCGGCCGTTCCCGCCGCCAGCTTGTAGTACTCGGTGGAGTCGACCGGCAGCGCGATGTTGTTCGACAGCGCGAACGCACGCCCGTCCGGTGCGACGCTGACCTGCGTCGCGTGCGCCCGCAGCGCGGCGATCCGCGCCGGCGTGTGTGCGCTCAGTTCCACGGCCGCGTCGATCTCGTCGTCCGGGTAGCCGACCAGCGGCAGGTCATCGGCGGACACCCGGATCCATCCGGCCGGCACGTCGCCGAGGGCGGCCAGTCCGGCGGTCAGCGCCGACGCCGACGTCACCGTCCAGTAGAGCTTCGGCACAGTCCACGCCGCGGCCTCCACCGCCGCCGTCGTGATCCGGTGGACGTGGATGTGGTCCGGATGTCCGTAGCCGCCGTTCGGGTCGTAGGTGACGACGACGTGCGGGCGCAATTCGTCGATCGCGGCGGCCAGCGCGGCGGTCTGTTCGGCGACGTCGCCGTCGACGAACCGTTGCTGCTGCCGGGCCGGTGTGCCCTCCATGCCCGAGTCCCGCCAACGACCGGCCCCACCCAGATAGCGCGGCCGGTCGACGCCGAGTTCGGCCAGCGCGGCGGTGAGCTCACCGATCCGGTAGCCACCGAGTTGGTCGGCGCGGTCGACCGCCAGCCCCGCCCACTGGTCACCGATGACCTCCCCCTCCTCCCCGAGGGTGCACGTGATCACCTGCACCTGCGCACCGCGACCGACGTAGTGCGCGATCGTCGCCCCCGTGGCGAGGGTCTCGTCGTCGGGGTGGGCGTGGACGAACAGCAGGCGCGGGGTCTCCATTCGGTCCAGCTTGCCAACCCGTTCGCCGTCGCGGTTGCCGGGCCTGTCATACATTCGGCTCGTGAACCGCCGCGCCGTGCAGTTCGGGTGCGCCGTTGTCGTCGTCGGTGTGATCGCGGGGATGGCCGGCGCAGCCACGACGCTGCTGCTGCACGCGGTGGAGTACCTCACCTACCACTACAGCTTCGGCACCCTGCTCAGCGGTATCGAGGGCAGCAACCACATTCGCCGCGCCGTCGGCCCGATGCTGGGCGGCGCCCTGGCCGGTTGCGGGTGGTGGGCGTTGCGGCGCCGCCGGGACAGGGCTGCGCTGACGGCGACGGCTGACGCAGGGCTGCAGGTGCTGCTGGTCGGTTCCGGGGCCTCGCTGGGCCGTGAGGGTGCGCCGCGGCAGCTCGCCTCCGCGTGGAGTGACACCGCCGTCTCCCGGCTCGCGCTCACCGCGGCGGACCGGAAGATCCTGCTGGCGTGCGCGGCCGGCGCGGGGCTGGGCGCGGTGTACAGCGTGCCGTTGGGCGGGGCGATTTTCGCGGCCGGCATCGTGCTGCGCACCTGGCATCCGCGCGCGCTGGGCACCGCGCTGATCACGTCGAGCATCGCCGTCCTGGTCGCCGCGCCCGTGACCCACCTGGAGCATCCGCTGTCCTGGCCTGATGCCCGCCTGTCCTATCTGCTCGGGTTTCTGGCGTTGGCGATGGCTCCGGTGGCGGTGGCGGCGGGCCTGGCGTTCGACCGGCTGATGCACGCCGCCCCCACGCTGAAACTGAAGTCCTGGAAGGTGATTCCAGGAATCGCCGCGGCCGGCCTGCTGACCGGCGTCTGCTCGATCTGGCTTCCCGAGTTACCCGGCAACGGCCGCAGCATCCTGGAGGTCAGCATGAACACCGGGCTGACGGTGACCTCGGCGGCTCTGATCCTGCTGCTCAAACCGTTGTTGACGACGCTGTTCCTGCGTGCGGGCGCCGTCGGCGGTCTGCTCACGCCCGCGCTGGCCACCGGCGCGGCCGCCGGCTCGCTGGTGGCGCTGGCGGTGAACCAGTGGACGGGAACGCAGTTGCCGGTGGCGGTCGTGTCGTTGAGCTGCGCGGCGGGCGTGCTGGCGATCACGCAGCGCTCGCCGTTGTTCGCGGCGTTGTTCGTCTGGGAGCTCGCCCGTCCCCCGCTGTGGCTGCTGCTGGTGTTCGCTGTCGGCGCCTACGCGGCGTACGTCCTCGCGGTGCTGCGTCGGCGAAATGAGCCCGCGGCTATTGCGGAAGTTTGACCCAGTTGCCGGCGTCGCCGACGATGCCGACGGGGACCGCGCCGGTCAGGCTGACGTGCTGCACGCTCGGGCCGGCGGCGACGATCGTGGTGTCCTGCAGGATCGGCAGCACCGTGGCCATCTCCCACAGCCTCGGCTCGACCTCGGCGATCACGTCGGCGATGTCGGCGTCACCGCGCAGCGCAGCGTCGATCCTCGGCTGGATGCTGTGGTCGCAGATGCCGGTGATGTTGCTGGGTGCCTGCACGAGCCGGTCGGTGTCGGAGGCCTGGGTCGGAGTCTGCGTCGGGGTCTGCGTCGGGATCGTGCCGGTCGGCCCCGGGGTGGTGCCGATCGGTGCCGGGGCCGTGCCCGTCGGTGACGGATCCGGTGTCTCCGGTGTCTCCGAGGTGGGTGCCGGCGCTCCCGGGGTGGTCGGCACCGGGGTGGCCTCCAGCGCCGGGCATCCGTAACGCGAGGCCAGCGAGGTCGCGAGGTCTCCCCCGGCCGGGTGCCAGCCGATCACGGCATCGACCCTGTTGTCCACCAGCGCATCGCCGTACAGGGTGACCGGGTCCAGCGCCGACACCGATGCGGCGATGCCGACATTGCGCAGCTGGTCGGCGGCGGTGTTGGCGACGGCGACTGACGTCGGGTCGTTGGCGGCGACACCGAGGACCAGCGTCAGCGGCTGACCGTCCTTGGTGAGTTGACCGCGGTTGTTGTCCGGCGGAGCCGGCGCAGGCGGCTCGAGCGGCTCGGGCGCCGGAGCCGATTCGATCTGGTAGCCGGCCTCGGAGAGCAGCGCGATCGCCTCCTCGCGCGTCATCGCCTTCGGTGCGGTCGGGACGTAGCCGGGGTCCGAGGGTGAGCGCACCTGGGCCTGGGCCAGTGTCACGGTGTTGTCGTCGCCGGCGCCGACGGCGGCGAGCAGGTCGACGTCCAGCAGGCCCAGTACGGCTTTGCGGACCAGCGGGTCGGTGAGCATGGGCTGCTGCGCCCGCAGCGTCAGGTGCATGACCCGCGGGGTCACGATCCGCGCGGTGCGCACATCCGGGATCGCCGAAAGCTGCGCGAACACCGCCGATCCGCCGTGAACCTGGGCGACCTGTGTGTCGCCGTTGCGGATCGAATCGGCCAGTGCGGCCGGTGCACCGCCGCGACGGAAGAGGATCAGATCCGGAGTGGCGGGTTTGCCCCAGTAGCGGTCGTTGCGTGCCAGGAGGATCTCATCGCGCTGCGGGTCGATGGTGTCGACCCGGAACTGCCCGCCGGTCACCGGGAGCGTCTGGGCCAGCCCCGCGGCGAACCCGCCGGGCACGTCCTTGACGATGTGGGCGGGCAGGATGTCGTTGAACAGCTCGCGCCACGCCGGGTAGGGCTGGGAGAACGTCACCACGGCCGTCTTGCCGCCTTCGACCGACTGCACACCGGTGATGAGGTCGTAGCCGGCCGGGTCGGCGGTGCCGGGCTGGCTCACCATCTGCCGCCACAGATACCAGTAGTCGTCGGCGCCGATCGGGGCGTTGTCGGTCCACTGCGCCTCGGGCCGGATCTTGTAGGTGACCGTGAACGGGTTCTCACTGGTGACCTCCGCTGATTCGAGCAGCGAGGTGTCCATCTCCCAGCGCGAACCCGTCGGGGTCCGGGAATCGGGTATCGGGCGGAACGAACTGGGCAGCACGAGCGAACTGATCGCGGCGTTGACCGGAGACTGGTCGGAGAGCAGATGAGAGTTGAAGCCCGGCCCGATCGAATCGATCGCCACGATGATCTGGGTCGCCTTCATCGGCGGCGGAGGGGTCACCTCGGTGGTGTCGGTGCTCTGCGGCGCCGGCGGCGGACTCACCGTACAGCCGCTGACCAGGGCCAACGTCATGCCGATCGCGCTGACACCGGCGCTGACGCGTCGCAGGGTCGTCAGCATGCTCTACAGGGTAGCCAGGGGCGGACGGTCCACCGGGGTCAGCTGTTTGCCTGCGCTTTGGCGCGCGCCTTGGCCCGGGCCCGCAGCGATGCCGTCAGCTCGACCTTGCGCACGCGCACGATCTCGGGGGTGACCTCGACGCACTCATCCTCGGCGCAGAACTCCATCGCCTTCTCCAGGTCGAGCTCCAGCGGGCGGGCCAGCGTCTCGATCACGTCGGCCGTGGAGGACCGCATGTTCGTCAGCTTTTTCTCGCGGGTGATGTTGATGTCGAGATCCTCGGCGCGCGGGTTGATCCCGACGACCTGGCCTTCGTAGGTCTCCTGGCCCGGTTCGACGAAGAACTGGCCTCGGTCGGCGAGCTGGATCATGGCGAAGGGCGTGATCTGGCCGCTGCGGTCGGACACCAGCGACCCGGTGTGGCGGGCCCGGATCTCACCCGCCCAGGGCCGGTATCCGTCGAACACCGCGTTGGCGATGCCGGTGCCGCGGGTCAGCGTCAGGAAGTCCGTGCGGAACCCGATCAGGCCACGGCTGGGCACGATGAAGTCCATCCGCACCCAACCGGCGGCATGGTTGGTCATCTGCTCCATGCGGCCCTTGCGCGCGGCCATCAGCTGGGTGATGGCGCCGAGGTGTTCCTCCGGGCTGTCGATGGTCAGCGCTTCGAACGGCTCGTGCAGCTTGCCGTCGATGGTCTGGGTGACCACCTGCGGCTTACCGACGGTCAGCTCGAATCCTTCGCGGCGCATCTGCTCGACGAGGATGGCCAGCGCGAGCTCACCTCGCCCCTGCACCTCCCACGCGTCGGGGCGGCCGATGTCGACGACCTTGATGGACACGTTGCCGACCAGCTCGGCATCGAGGCGGTTCTTGACCATGCGGGCGGTGAGCTTGTGACCGGAGATCTTGCCCGCCAGCGGCGAGGTGTTGGTGCCGATCGTCACCGAGATCGCGGGCTCGTCGACGGTGATACGCGGCAGTGCGTGCGCGTGGTCCGGGTCGGCGAGCGTGTCGCCGATCATGATCTCCGGGATGCCGGCGACGGCGACGATGTCACCGGCGAAGGCCTCGTCGGTGGGCGTGCGTTCCACACCTTCGGTGACGAGCAGTTCGGTGATCTTGGCGTTCGTGATGACGGGATGGCCGTCGACATCGCGCATCCACGCGACCTGCTGGCCCTTTTTGATGCGGCCCTTGTAGATGCGGATCAGCGCGAGGCGGCCGAGGAAGGCCGACGCATCAAGGTTGGTGACGAGGGCCTGCAGCGGCGCCTCCGGATCGCCCTGCGGCGGCGGGATGTGCTCGAGCAGCACGTCGAACAGCGGGTCAAGGTTCTCACCGTCGGGGTTCTCCCCGTTGGCCGGCGCTGTGGTGCTGGCAATGCCGGCGCGGCCCGAGGCGTACAGCGTGGGCAGGTCGAGAGCCTTCTCCGCGGCGGCCTGAGCTTCCTCGTCGAGATCGGAGGCGACGTCGAGCAGCAGGTCGTGGCTTTCCTCGACGACCTCCGCGATGCGTGCGTCGGGGCGGTCGGTCTTGTTGACGACCAGGATGACGGGCAGGTGCGCGGCCAGTGCCTTGCGCAGCACGAAACGGGTCTGCGGCAGGGGCCCCTCGGAGGCATCGACGAGCAGCACGACGCCGTCGACCATGGACAGGCCGCGTTCGACCTCACCGCCGAAATCGGCGTGACCGGGGGTGTCGATGACGTTGATGACCGTCATGCTGCCGTCGGGATGGTGCCGGTGGACGGCCGTGTTCTTCGCCAGGATGGTGATTCCCTTTTCCTTTTCCAGGTCACCGGAATCCATCAGGCGTTCGATCGCGTCATCGCCGCGGTGGCTCAGCGCACCGGACTGCCGCAGCATGGCGTCGACCAGGGTGGTCTTGCCGTGGTCGACGTGGGCCACAATGGCGACGTTGCGAAAGTCCGGACGAGAATTCACGCCGGTGATTGTCGCAGTGCAGTGCACCGATCGCGAAAACGAGAGATTCCCGTCACGTGAAAGCCACCAAGCTCGCCGGCGTCAAGCCCAAGAAGAAATGCTGCCGCAGCAAACCGCGGTGCAAGCGGTGCCCACTGGTGGTTCACAAGGTGCGCAAGGCGGAACTCAACGGCCTGCGGGGCAAAGAACTCGAGAAGGTCTACAAGCGGGCCAGGAAGGCCTGAGCGGCGGATTCGCCTCCGATTCCGCCGGATTCACGCCGGGCCAGGCGTACCGTGAAAGGCACCCGTCAGACGTCTTTGTTGGAGGTAGGTCATGACGGTTTATACGGTGCTCACCATCGTTCTCATCACGGTGCTCGCGACCTTGACGACGCTGGCGATCTTCCTGGGGCTGGCCAACTGGATCGGCGCGTTCTACGTCGTGCGATGTAGCGAGTGTCGGCATCTGACCTTCAGCTCGGCCAACCGCGCTCAGGCATCGTGCCCGCACTGCCGGCATCCAGTGCTGACCCACCCGATCCACGCGATCGCCCACCCGGACGCCCGGGCCGACGTCCGCGTCGCCGGGGACCGCCTGCGCTACTGACGGCGGTTCGACGGGACCACTTCCCGCCTCATTCCCGCCGCGCCGCGAGACCCGTCATGCGACGGCGCCGCCGAGCAACCGGATCAGGTGGGGCAGCCACGCCCGGTCGGCGGGCACCCACGCCAGGCCCTCGATCTCGTCGCCGCGCACCCAGCGCAGCGCATGGTGGTCGTGGGGTGCGACGACGCCGCGGGTACGCGTGACGACGTAGGCGCGCAGACTCATCGTCGCGCTGACGGCGACGTCGCCTCCCACCCTGGCGCCGACCGTCACATCGACACCGAGCTCCTCGTTCAGCTCACGCGCCAGCGCGGCCTCGTCACTCTCCCCCGGTGCGACCTTGCCGCCCGGCAGTTCCCACAGCCCGGCCAGCTCCGGTGGGCGGGCGCGCTGGGCGACCAGCAGCGCCCCGTCCTCGACGAGCGCACCGGCCACCACGATCACGTTCGACATTGCGCCAGACGGTATACCGTCGTGGGCATGGCTGTGTTAACCGATGAACAGGTCGACGCCGCACTGCCGGAGCTCAACGGCTGGGAGCGCGCCCAGGGGACCGTGCGGCGATCCGTCAAGTTCCCGACTTTCCTGGACGTTATCGACGCCGTCCGCCGGGTCGCCGAGCACGCGGAGGCCAAGGACCATCATCCCGACATCGACATTCGCTGGCGCACAGTAACTTTCGCATTGGTCACGCACTCGGAAGGCGGTATCACGGACAAGGACCTGCAGATGGCTCGCGATATCGACGGGATCCTCGGATAGCGATCCAGGCCAGGGTCGTCAACGTGGCGACGATGTAGATCATGCCTGCCCACGCCAGGTACCACGGCCGTGGGATCACCCAGATGGTCGGCTGAGCGAAACTCAGCAGCCACGGCACGCCGACCAGGGTCAACACCAGCCAGCCCCAGCCGAGCACACGCGCGCCGAGCCGGTCGCGCAGCGGGCCGTGCAGCAGCCAGATCATCAGCGGCAACAGCCACACCCAGTGGTGCGTCCACGAGATCGGCGACAGGAGCAGACCGAACAACTCGACGATGACGATGGCGCCGAGCCGGTCGTCGGCACCCCCGATGGCCCGCCACGCCAGCAGCGCGAGCGCCGCCGTGACCACGATCCCGGCTAGCACGACCGGGCCGTAGCCCGCGTCATGACCGAGAATCCGCGAGATCCCGCCCCGCCACGACTGGTTGAACGACGTCCCGACCGGGCCCACCCGGTCGGCGTCGCCGAGCAGTTCGGTGAAGTACACGCGCGTCTGCTCCCCGACGAGCAGCGCCGACACGCCGATGGTGAGGAGAAAGACCGCCGCCGAGCAGAAGACCGCGGCCCAGCGCCGCGCACCGACGAAGTACAGCCCCGCCACCGCCGGCGTCAGCTTGACGCCGGCGGCCAGCCCGACCAGCAAACCTGACAGCCACCACTTCGAGGTGTAGACCGCGTACAGCACGGCGAGCACGAGCAGCACGTTGACCTGGCCGTAGTCGAAGGTGCTGCGCAGGGGCTCGGTCCAGATGCCGATGGCGGTCCACAGCATCGCGACACGCCGGTCGCCGGGCGCCGATTCCGGGGACAGCAGCCGTTGACACAGCCGCACCACGCCGTAGAGCGCGGCGATGATGCCGACCTGCCAGGCGAACGCCACGACGCCGAACGGCAGCAGGTGCAGCGGGAAGAAGACCACCGCCGCGAACGGCGGATAGGTGAACGGCAGCGGGAAGTCCGGCGTCTGCTCGCCGTAGACGAAGTCGTACAACGTGCCTGGTCCGTCGAGTTCGGCGGCGCCGCCGATGTACACGTGCAGATCGACGAAGTTGGCGCCGTTGGGCACGAGGTAGGTCCACGCCAGGCGCAGCGCGACGCTCAGGACCAACAGCGCGGGCGCCGCGGCCCGTAGCCGATCGGTCGCCCCGGTGGCGCATTCGGTGGTGTTTATTCGACCGACTCTAGCGAGCGGTCACCGTCCGCCTTCACCTCCGTAACAGTTCCATAAATGCCACACTTGTCACTTGAGTAACTCTAGTAACAGGCTAGCTTCGGGTGCAGGCGTGCCGTCAGTGTCTTTCTCGGTCATTCGCGGCCTCCATCAAGCGCCACCGACGGAATGGGAGAACTTTCATGCACCGCACCCGGAAACTGTTCGCAACATCGATGATCGCAGCGGCCGGGGCGGTGTCGGCTGCCGTGGCGCTGAGCGCCTCCGCCTCCGCCCAACCGGCGCCTGCGCCTGCCCCCGCGCCGGCTCCCGAGGTGCCGGGCCTGCCCTTCCTGCAGCAGCTGGCCGCCAACCCGGCCGCCGCCACGCAGATCATGCAGGGCTTCGCCAACATGATGGGCACCGCTCCGGCCGCGACGGCGTCCACCACGCCCGCCACCCCGGTCTCGGGTCCGGGTGCGACCGCGTCGATCAACCTGCCTCAGCCGGCGAACGTGCTGCCCGGCGCGACCGCTCTGCCCGGCGGCAACATGACCACCGTGCCGGTCGGCAACACCACCACGGTCCCGCAGACCGCGCCGGCGGCCGCGCCCGCGTCACCGCTGTCGGGCCTGACCGATTCACTCGGCGTGCCCGGCGGCCTGGCCTCGCTGCTGCCCGGCGGGACATCGCTGGCCGGTCTGCTGCCGACCGGCGCGACGGCACCGGTCACCGCCGCACCCGCGGCCGCAGCGCCGGCTCCCGCTCCGGTACCGCCGCTGTTCACCCCGCTCTCGGCCCTGCCGTGACCGACTGAACGAGCTCGACCCATCTGAAACCACCGATGTATTGGGGGATCATGCCTACGACCCGGCTCATGTCAGCAAGCCCGACGAAGCTCACCACCCAGCTGGCGGTGTGCTCATCCGCGCTGCTGCTGACGATGGGCGTGACCGGGGTGGCGCACGCCGAACCGGCGGCGCCGCCACCGATTGACGGGTCGCAGGCCCCCGGTCTGCCCGCCGTGCAGAGCCTGGGGCCGGTGATCCAGCAGGCGGCTTCTGATCCCACCAATGCGGCATCGATGTTGATGGCGGCCGCCGCCGTGTTCGCCGGGGACATGGCGGCGCCGCAGCCGTCGCGCGATGTGGCCTCAGCGGTCAATCAGTTCGTCGCTCAGCCCGTCGCGCACGTCCCGGCGACCGGCGCCGTACCGGGTACCGAGGCGCACCTACCCGCCGGCGTCAACCCCGCCCACGTCGTCGGCCCAGCCCCCGAGGCCGTGCCGCACGCGCTGCCCGAGGCACACGCGCCGGCCGCGGTCCCGACGCCGCCGGGACCCGCGTCCCCCGTTGCCCCGGTTCCCGCACCCGAGGTGGCCACGCCGGTCGCTGCGCCGGTGGAGCCCGCGGCCGCACCCGCCGCCCCCGCCGCCCCTGGTGCTCCGGCGGCTGCACCCGGGCTCGGCCCGAACGCACCGGTGACGCAGGACTTCCTCTATCCGTCCATCAGCAACGGCTGCCTTGCCGACGGCGGCAATGTGCTCGCAACCGCGATCTCGGTGGCCGGCCCGGCGACAATCCCGCTGCCCGGACCCGGCCCCGGCCAGACTGCGTATGTGTTCACCGCGATCGGCACGCCCGGCCCGGCGGCCGAGCAGAAGCTGCCGCTCAATGCGACATGGGTGAACCTGACCACCGGCAAGTCCGGCAGTGTCACCCTCAAGCCGCGCCCGGACATGAACCCCAACGGTCCGACGACGCTGACCGCCATCGCCGACACCGGTTCGGGCAGCATCATGTCGACGATCTTCGGTCAGGTCACCACGACCGAGAAGCAGTGCCAGTTCATGCCGACGATCGGCTCCACCGTCGTCCCCTGACCCCGCTGCGCCGCGCAGGGGCGTGGATCAGTAGGCCATGAACAGGATCGCCTCGCGGTCGTAGTCGCGACCCGGATGCACCTCGGACAGGTGCTTCTGGGCCTGCTCCACGAGGTCGTCCTCGTCCTTACCGGTGATCGCTTCGCCGCAGGGGCAGTTGAGATGAGTCTTCATGGGTTCACTTTGACACAGCCGCCGGCGGGCGATGAGACAAGATCGTCAACATGGACCTCTACGACGTCATGCGCACCACCGGAGCGGTCCGGCAGTTCACCGCGGACCCGCTGCCCGACGACGTGCTGCACCGGATCCTGGACAACGCGAGGTTCGCCCCGAGCGGCGGCAACCGGCAGGGCGTGCATGTGATCGCGGTCCGGGACCGGAACACGCGGGAAGCGCTCGCGGCGCGGAGCGCGACTGGCGCACGACGTTACGTCGCCCAGAAGCGCAACGGCGAAGGGCCGTGGAACCCATTGCGCCCCATGGAGATCAGTGAAGAGCAGGTCGCGGCCACCGAGGTGCCGGCCGACATGACGGCCCCGCTGCGCAGCGCGGCGGTGGTACTGGTGGTGTGCGTCGATCTCGGCGTGGTCGCGGCGATCGACCAGAACCTCGACCGGATTGGTCTGGTCGCCGGGGCGTCGGTGTATCCGTTCGTGTGGAACGTGTTGCTCGCCGCCCGCAACGAAGGCTACGGCGGCGTCCTGACGACCATGGCGGTCGCCGAGGAACCGGAGGTGAAGGCGCTGCTGGGCATTCCTGACGACTATGCCGTCGCCGCGGTGCTGCCGTTGGGCAAACCTCAGCGTCAGGTCAGCAAGCTGACGCGCAGGCCCGTCGCGGAGTTCGCAACCCGCGAGAGGTTCGACGGCGAGTCTCTGTGACGGCGCCCGCGCGAGGTGAGACCTTGGAACGGTGACGGTCACGTTGGGTTATGCCACGGCCGCGAACGGGGACCTCGACGAGCAACTCGCCGAGCTCGCTGCGGTCGGCGTGGATCCGCGCCGGATCTTCACCGACAAGACCGCAGGCTCGGTGGAGAAGATGCGGGCCGGACTGGTGGCGCTGCTCTCCTACGCGCGCTCCGGCGACGTCGTCGTCGTGGTGACGATCGAACGGCTGGGACGGTCCGCGGCGGAGGTGGCGCAGACGGTGACCGACCTGACTCGCCGCGGGATCACGCTGCGCTGCCTGCGCAACGGGCTCGACACCGCCACCTCGACCGGACGCGTGGTCGCCGGGATCCTGTCCGACCTGGCCGCTCTGGACGTCCCTGGTTCCGCCGAAGCCGCACACAGGTCGTGATTCGGCCGCGGTGTGAGAGCGCCCCGCCGAGCAGGAGAAACTAGGCCTTCGCCGCCTTCGCTTCCTTGTTCTTGGCCTTGGCTTCCTTCTTGTACGCACGGACCTTCTGCAGCGAGCCGGGGTCCGTCACGTCCGCCACCGACATGTGCGTGCCCGCCTTGCCGTAGTCGCCGGCCGCGGTCCGCCAGCCTTTCGGGGTGACGCCGTACTGCTTGCCCAGTAGCGCCAGGAAGATCTTGGCTTTCTGCTCGCCGAAGCCGGGCAACGCTTTGAGCCGGCGGAGCACGTCGGCCCCGTCGGCTCCGTCGGACCACAAGGCCGTCACGTCGCCGCCGTACTCATCGACGATCACCTGCGCCAGGGCCTGCACCCGCTTGGCCATCGAACCCGGAAACCGATGCACCGCAGGCGTTTGCGCGCACAGCTCGGCGAACTTGTCGGGATCGTGGTCGGCGATCGACTGCGCGTCGAATCCGCCCATCCGGTCGGCGATCTTCTTCGGACCGCCGAACGCGACCTCCATCGGGATCTGCTGGTCGAGGAGCATTCCAACCAGCAACGCGAACGGATTGTCTTCCAGCAGAGCATCGGCCGCCGGCTCCTGAACCAACTGCAGTTTCGCCACGCGGCCAGTCTAGGACGACGCGACTCTCGGCTTCCCCGAAGCCGGTGCTGCGAACCGTCGGTGGCTGATAAAGCCCACCGCGAAATCGGAATGCCTCTGGATATCGAAGCCGTACGTCGACGCATCTCTGATGCGGATCGTCCCGACTGGACGTACACGTTGCGCAAACTCGGCAACAGCCGTTTCGGGATCTGGACCGGGTCGATTGTGCGAACGTGTAGGCGATAACGGCGGCAGAGCCCGGAGGAGAGATGACGTTGAGACGTGTGATCGCACCTGTCGTCGCAGCGGTGGCCGTCGCAATCGCCACGGCAGGCACGGCGTACGCGATTCCGGAGCAGGGCACGCCGGAGTTCGACGGCTATATGCAAGGTCTGCAGCGAAACGGCTACAACCTGAATCCGGACACCGCGTGGCGTGTTGCTCACCAGGCGTGCGTGGGCGGCATACCGGGATACATCGGTTTGGAGTTGGCTGCTCAAGGAGTCATCGGTCCCGGCGCGCAGCAGCGGGTGATGGAGGTCGCCCGCAAGTACGCCTGCCCCGTTCAATAGCCGACGACCAAGCACCTGTAACCGGTCACCGACGCGTCTGCAGCCGACCGCTGCCGCATCACGCGTGTCACCGCGACAGCCCTCGGGCTGTCGGGATCGAACGGCGCCCGTCACAGGTAACTGATCCATCGCTCGGGCGAGCAGCGATGCAGGTCCGAGCCGCGACACCGGTTTGATCGCCATAGGTCCCGGCGGGAGGAGGCCAGGTCAGTTGGTGGTGGGTGGTGGGGGTTGGTAGGTGGGGTACCAGCGCCAGCTGATGCGTTCGCCGGTGGGTCCGCGGTAGGGCGTCACCGCTGGTGGGGGTTGGGTGGGTGGGCGGGCCAGGGATCCGGGTTTGAGGTCTCGGCCGGTGCTGTCGGTGACCCGAAGCCGCTCGGCGGGGCCGGTGATGGTGATGACTCCGCGGTGGTGCAGCCGGTGATGGTGGGGGCAGACCAGCACCAGGTTGTCCAGCTCGGTCTGCCCGCCGTCTTCCCAGTGCTCGATGTGGTGGGCGTGCAGCCCGCGGGTGGCCCCGCAGCCGGGCACCGCGCAGCTGCGGTGCCGGTATTCCAGCGCACGGCGTAGCCGGCGGCTGATGGTGCGGGTGGTGCGCCCGGCCCCGAGGGGGATTCCGTCGCGTTCGAACCACACCTCGCAGGTGGCATCACAGCTCAGGTAGCGGCGCTGCTCGGCCGAAAGCAGCGGTCCCAGATGCAGGGCGGCGATCTGGTCTTTGACATCGACATGGACCACCACCGTGGTGTGCGCACCGTGCGGGCGGCGCGCGGCCTCGACATCCCAGCCCGCCTGGACCAACGCCATAAACGCATGACCGGCCGTCGGGATCGGCGAGCGCCACAGGCCCCGCCCATCGCCGTCGCCATGCCCGTCACGGTCGCCGCGGCCGTATCCGCCAGCGCGGTCACCGCTGTCGTGGTCGGTGTCGGGGTTGGTGGTGTCGTCGCGTTTCCACTGCGCGATCAACCCGTCATGGTGTGCCTTCAGGGCCGCTTCGAACTTCGCCGACTCCAGCAGCGGGAGCCTGATCCGCCAACACACGAACTCCCCGTCGATGGTTTTGGATAGCGACGGCTGCGGCACCGGCTCACACACCGGCTCAGGCTCGGGGTCGGGGTCGGGTTCGGGGTCGGGCTGGGGTTGGGGGCGGGCTTCGACGCTGATCGCGGTCCGCAACTGGCTGACCGTGGCATTGGCGGCCAACTGCGCATAATGGGCATCCGAACCCCTCCCCGCGCCCTCGGCGATCGCCCCGACCTGATCCAACGACAGCC
>NZ_JBTBFV010000033.1:0-62919 GCF_054786995.1 Mycobacterium sp. ZZG | reverse complement strand
CGCGGGCAGGTCGATATTGTGGGCAGTGGTCATCGCGTTGATTCCTTTGCTCGAGTGACTTTGGTCGGTCTCTCGAAGAATCACGCGATGACCCTCAATCAGTCGGCTACGACACGCCGGTACCGCTAATCAGGTCCGACTCGTACACCACTCTGCTGGACGCAACCCATCTCGCCGCGATCTGAGTTCAGGCGCATTAGGGTTCTCCCGCCAATCTGCGATCAACCGTGCGAAGTCGTCACGAAGATTCAGAAACGCTTTGGCCGCACTCCGATGTTCGGCAGCCTCGCGTTGAGGCTGGAAACTAAGTTGCGCAGTACCGAAGCCGAAAGCAATGACCGCCGATGCAACGGGAACCCATTGTGCCCAGGTGTCTTCAAGTAATGGCATCGCTATTGTTGCCGCGAGGGTTGTCGAAACAACGATCAGATTGGCCCATGTCAACCACAGACTCTGCCTGATCTTCCGCTCAGCCTCTTTTTCGTGCGTCTTATGGGTATAGACGAGGCGGCCATAGTCCTGACTCAAATTTGACACTGTCGCATCACCCTCCGAAGTCACTTCCGAACACATCTCGCCAGTACAAGCGATAAAGGACGCTGTCGTCGTCGTATTGGCACGCATTCGCAGCTGCAGTCGCCGATTCCTTCGCTTGTGTAATCCAACCGACGCCGGTATCAATCTCCTTGCCCGTTCCCGGCATGTAGTACTTGGTGTAGTAGTTCTCCACCATGTGCTTCAAGAAGTCGCGAACCAGCCAATCGTCGAATGAATACGCAGTCCGCGAGTTGTCCCACCGTCGCATGAACTCGGTTGCCATTAGTTCGATTACGATTGACTTGAGCGTGGCCGAGTGTGTTTCGCGCCACGCCTTCGTGTACTGAATTAAGCGGCGCAGTTGACCGTCGACAGTCTTATCGCTCGAAATCAGAGCACTCCACTCGGCGCCGTAATCTGCAGCCTCCCATCTGCCGCCGTCGCGGGTAACCGGGACGAATCCCTTCGCGCTGACGATGTTGCTTTCGCCATCCAGCAGCACTCCGGGCACGACCTCAACTGCAGGCGGATCCGAGAACGAAACGACGACTACCGGGCCGTCCCCTCGGATGTCAGTTCTGGGATATCGATCGCGTAGAGCGTTTCGCACTTCCTGCAGCAGGGCAGACTGCCCATTACCGGTGTAGTCGTCAAAGCGGCTGTAGGTGCCCGCCGGCATTCTGAACAGCACGTCGGCGTCGCCGAGTGGTTCAACCCCGGTGTCTTTGGCCAGAGACCCGAGCAGCGTGATGTGGTCACCAAGCTTTTCGCTGGCCGGGAAGTATTTCTTCCGCAACGCCTCACCGCACTCGATAATTCGTGTGAGCCCACGATCCCTCGATGCTTCTTTTAGCGCGATTCGCTGATGAAACGCGCTGAACAGGGCGTATGCAGACACCTCGACCAATCCCCCCGGTAAGGCTCATAGATGAGCACCGGCAGCATCCCATGTTTCCCATCTCGACCTGCAAGCAAAGGGTCACGTCGGGGTCACAACTGAGCCGTACTGCAGCGCACTTCAGCGAACTTATGGGAATGACTCTTTCCAGTTCAGAGACGTATGGGCACGCACGGGGACCGGGCGATACGTGTCCGTCCGACTTCCCAAGCTGAATACGCGGGTTCGATTCCCGTCATCGGCTCCATGGCGGTTCGGCAGGGGGCGCGACGCCGGCACCTCCCATGACGGCGGCTACGACCGTGACTTTCAGCGATGCCGTACGACGTGTGTTCACGATGACCCCTGTCCCTGCTCCGGTCGACGGACCACTCCAGACTCCGCTGGTGTTGAGGCAGCAGCTTCGTCCCGACCACCGTCGGCCCGGACCTCGATGCGTGTATCCATGGTTCGGCATAATCTCGTTGTCGCCGAGCCGGTTTCACACTGACGCCGCCAGCACACGGTCATTGCGTCCCTGACCCGATCAGCAGTTCGCACGGGCCGACGAACCCGTCATCGGCCTGGTACTGGCGCAACACCTGGTGCACCTCGTCCCAGACGTCCTCGCGCTCGTCCGCGGGGACCCCCGCCAGCATCTGGTGCAGCGCCCCGAACGATTCGCGTTCGAACCGCAGGCACTCCGCCGCGGACGCGAGCCGAAGAGGAGCGTCCAGCGCCTCGACTGTCACGTCGTGAAATCCGGCCTGGGTCAGGAGGTCCGCCAGCACGCCGGGCGCGCCGACGCTGAAGGGCCCCGGCAGGCCCGGCGCCGGTGCCGGTAGGCCGGCCCGGGCGCGGATGACCGACACCGGTCCGGCGAAGAAGCCGTTCCGCGCCGGCGTGGAGTACACCACCACGCTCACGCGGCCGCCGTCGGCGAGAACTTCGCGGAAGCCGGCGACAGCACTGCGCTGATCGGGCAGATAGATCAGGCCGAGGCGCGAAACCACCGCGTCGTACCCGCCATCGACGCGGTCCGCGAGTCGCTCCCCGTCAGCTTCAACGGTTTCCAGTGTGAGGCCCTGTTCGGCGGCCTGCTTCTCGGCGTACTTCAGGATCGTCGGCGATATGTCAGTGGCTACGACGTGGGCACCGCGCCGGGCCGCGGCGACGCTCTGGCCGCCCGCTCCCGCCGCGACGTCCAGGACCCGACTGCCGGCGCCGACTCCCGCCGCATCGAGCATGCGCGTAGTCGCCTCGCCCAGCCAGTCCTCGAGGACCGGTCCCCAGCGGTGCCACGCCTCGGCCGCGTCTTCCCACTGCCGACGTGTCGTTGCCTTGTACTGAATCGGGTCGAATTTCATGTCGTCCTCCTCGAACGGTTTTGCTCTCACCCTTAAGGCGCCAGATTGTTCGATGAAGGCGGAAGAAGCGTTCTGGCAGATTGCCAGCCCACAGACGGCAACAATGGTTGGGTGACCGGCGCGCAGATTCTGCTCGGACGCGAGGTGGCCCTTGACGAGGTGAGCCGCATCGTGAACGGGGCCCAACGCGGTGAGGGTCGCGTGGTGTTGGTCACCGGCTCCGCCGGGATGGGTAAGACGTCGTTGCTGCGAGCAGCGCTGCGCTCACCGTCTCAGTGCGTCGTCGGCTGGGGCACGTGCCTGTACGGCGGTGCAGCGCCCGGTTTTTGGCCATGGACGCACGCGCTCAACGGGATAGTGCGGCGGGTCGGCGTGGACGCCGCCCGCGCCGCAGCCGGAGCGGATCTCGGCCTGGTCGCAACGGTCGCCTCGGCTCTGGGTGAACCTGCAGGCGTCGAGTCCTCCAGCCGCGGACGCATGCTGATGCTCGATGCGACGCTGACGTGGCTTCAGACGCTGGCCGCCGATCGCGGCCTGGTCGTTGTGCTCGACGACCTTCAGTGGACCGACGACTCGTCACTGGAGCTGTTGGAGCTCGCGGCCGCGGCTGCGTGGCCGTCTTCGGTGAGCGTGATCGGGGCCTATCGGCACGACGATCTCGAAGACAAGTTGGCCGAACGGCTGACTTCCGTGAGAGCCCGGGCGGAGCACGTGAGACTCCACCCATTGGCCCGCGAGGCGGCTGCTCAGCTGGCGACGCTGCTGACCGGGAAGCCGCTGGCGGACCCGGAGGTGTCGACCCTGCTCCGACGGGCCGGCGGGCACCCGTTGTTCCTCCGGGAACTCGCCCTCGCGGCCGCCGACGGTTCACCGGCCAACGACATTCCGTCGGCGATCCGCGAAGCGATCGACCGCCGAGCCCGTCGTCTGGACCCGCGGACCTCACGCGTGCTCGGGGTAGCGGCGCTCGCCGGATCGGTCGTGTTGCCGGACGTGGTCGCGGCGACTCTGGGCTGCGCTCGTGCCGAGGTTGAGCAGGCGCTCGCCGAGGCTGTCGCCGCCGGCGTCCTCATCAGCACCAGCGACGGGACGCGCTTCGCGCATGATCTCTACCGCGAGGTTCTCGCGGCGGGGGTCGCACCAGCCGAGCGCCCCTCACTGCACCTCGCGGTGGGTCGGGCACTCGCGACGCGCGCCGAACGAGTTGCCGGCGTGGCTCCCTCGGAAGTCGCCCGGCACTTTCGCTTCGCGGTAGGAATCGGTGCAATCGATGAAGCCGTGAGATGGGCTCTCCGCGCCGCACGTGCAGACCGCGCCTCGTCTGCCCTCGCGGAGGCGGCCGAGCACTTGCGGCTGCTGCGCGGCGCGGTTGCCGACGCCGCGGTGGTTCCGCCTGCCGGCGTGCTGGTCGAAGTACTCCTTGTCGAAACGGACCTGTTGGCCCGGGATGGCCGCGCAGCCCAGGCTCGCGACCTGCTTGCGCAGGCCAGGACGACAGCGCGCCACGGCGGGGACACGCGGGCGAGCGCGTTGGTCGCGTTGGCCGCGGTCGGACTGGGCTCGCAGTTCGCGACGCGCCGGGACGAGATCACCGCGGAACTCGAAGACGCGTTGAACGCTCTACCGGATGCCGAGACGGCTTTGCGGGCCAAACTGGCTTCTGCGCTGGCCCGCCAGCTCACCCACTCGGTCGCCGAAGAACGAACGCGGGCAAGGGAGTTCGCCGAGGAGGCACTCACCCTCGGACGGACCACCGGCGACCCCGACGTCCTCGCCGACTGCCTGCTCGCCCGCCACGACGTGCTGTGGACACCAGGCGCCGCGGCCGAAAGAGCCGAGGTGACCGTCGAACTCGTCGGCCTGGCCCGCCGCAGCGGTGACGCCGAACGCTTGGCCGAAATGCTGCTGCTGCACGCCAACGCGCTATTGGAGAACGGACGCGTCTCCTTCGACGCCACCCTCGACGAGTGCCTGGCGCTGTTGGAACAACAGGGACAGTTACGCCACCGATACACGGTGGCGACACGACGGGCCTTCCGCGCACTGCTGCACGGAGAGTTAAAGGAAGCCGACTCGCTGATCGACACCGCCGTCGCGCTGGGCGAACGACTAGGCGAGCCCGACACGCACAACGTGCGGATGTCCCAGCGCCTCGAGCTGGTCCGGGCTCGTGCGGCGCCGACCGAGTTGGTGGCATTCGCCGACGAAGCCGTCAGGCACTGGACCGGCGCTCCGGTGCACGCGCATGCGGTCGCCGCGGGCTTCAACGCCAGGGCGGGCGATCTCGACGCCGCCAGCCGCCACGTCTCGGCGGTACAGGACCTCGGGACCTGGCGGGCCGAGCGGTCCTACCTCTGGTCGGTGTTCGTTCGCGAGCTCGCTGTCGCCGCTGTCGCGGTGGACGAGCGGGTCCTGTGTGAGGAGCTGTTGACCGAGCTCGAGCCGCTGGCCGATTCGTGCGGGGTCAACGGCGCACTTGTCGCCTTCGCCGGCAGTCACGCGCACACCGCCGGCCGGCTCGCCGCCGCACTTGGGCAGCCGGACCGGGCGAAATCCCTTCTGGCGCAGGCATGCCGGGTATACGAGCGCCTCGGCGCCTGGACGCTGGCCGAGGCACGCACCGACCTCGAGGCGGCACAACGTGACGGCGCGACGCCGGCCACCCGCGCGCTGCGCAGGCGAGACCTCGACTGGGAGGTGACCTACGACGGGCAGACCGCCGTCGTTCGGGACTGCAAGGGCATGCATGACATCGCCGTGTTGGTGCGGCAACCGGGTGTGGAGGTACACGTTCTCGATCTCATGGCAGCCGGGGTCACGTCCGACGATGCCGGCCAGATCCACGACCACCGCGCTGCCAGCGAGTACCGCCGCAGACTCGCCGCGCTCGCCGATCTGCGTGAGGAAGCGATGCTGATAGGTGACGCGAGCCGCCTCGCCAGGATCGACGAGGAGCACGATGCGCTGGTGGCAGAACTCCGCACGGGCACGGGCTTCGGCGGACGGCAGCGTTCCTTCGCCAACAACCCCGCAGAGCGCGCCCGTAAAGCCGTCGCGGGCCGGATTCGCGACGCTCTGCGCCGCCTTGAGCCGGTGCTGCCGCACGCCGCCGCGCATCTGGACCAGAACCTGGTCACCGGAATCCGGTGCCGCTACCGCGGTGAAGCTCGCTGGCAGGTAGACGGCTGACCGAACGGGGCTCGAGGCGGTTCCGGGGGCGAATGGCTCGTGACCTGGCCGACGCCACCGAGCGGTTGGGCGACTTCCGGGCGAGTTACCGCCAGTGGCGGCTATCCCCTGGGGTTACCCGACCACAGCTCCTGCAGGTGCAGATCATCGGCGGTCGGGTAGACGACGTGTTGGGTGCCTTGCCATTCGAACGCATACCCCATCGGTCTGCCCTTCGCCGGCTTCGGTGAGGAGACCCCTGCGCTCAGGGCGCCGACCTGCCACCGCCCGCCTTCCCACCACAGCTCGTAGAGCTGACCGTCGACACCGGTGTAGATGATGTGCTGAGTCCCCTGTGATTCGAAGGCATACGCGGACAGAGCGTTTCCGGCTGGAGGTGGCGCACCGGTCATGGTGGTGAGATCGGTGGCGCGCCACCCTGTGGAGTCGTTCCACATCTCGTGGATCTTGGCGTCGACGCCGACGAAGACGACGTGCTGGGTGCCTTGGGCGTCGAACATGTACCCGGCCACGGTGCCTGCGATCGGCCCCGGCGTCGCAGTCATGGCCGTCAGATCGGTCATGTGCAACCCCGTGCTGTCGCACCACAGTTCGTAGATGTGACTGTTGGTGCCGGCGTAGATCACGTGCTGGATCCCCAGCGCTTCGTCGACGTAACCGACCAGCGCACCCTCCAGGGCGGCGGGTGCACCGGTCGCCGCCGAAAGATCCTGCGACTGCCAGGTTTCGCCGTCCCACCAGATTTCCTGCACGTGGCGGTCGGGTTGACGCACGTACACGATGTGTTCGCCCAGTTGAGAATCCACGCTGTAGCCGGTGATGGTGGCGGTCGCCGGCGGCGCACCCGAGATGGCGCTGAGGTCCTCGGCGCGCCACCCGTCGGTGTCCCATGCCACCCGTTGGACGTGCCGGTCAGCGCTGCCCGCGTACACGACTTCCCGAAGAGCCTTGCACGGCCGCAGTTTCGGCAATCACGAGCGGCCAATTTCGCGCCATGGGCTGTGTTGGTCGATTTCGTCGCAGGCTTGGGCGCCGTGTCCAGGCCCCAATCAACGCGGGCCCTGCGGCGGGGCCGGAGTCACGGTGATCGGCACCCGATGAGTGCCTGGCCCCTCACCCGGGCACCCTGCACCCTGCACGATCAGGGTCCGCTCACCGGAAAAACTCCCGTCGGGGTTGGGGGTCAGATAGTCCGAGCGCACCGACTGCACAGCGCTGTCGGGATTCATGCGATCGCAGAAGTAGGGGTAGTCGCCGCTGGTCTCCCAGCGATCGTTGTTCCAGCGGTACTCGAACACCCTCGGCGCCCGGGGGATTTCGCGCAAGATCGTCCGAGTTGTCCATGGCCACCACGCAACCGCTCACGTCGCAGCGGGCGGTGTATTCGACCAGAAACGTCTTGGCGGGCATCGGTGTCGGCGCACCGTTGAAGGTCTGTTTCGAGAAGTCGACGAACACGTCGTAGAACCCGTACAGCAGCGGAGGCGTAGGGCGATCCGCATCCGCGACCGGCGGCACCGCAAGCATCCCGCACCCTGTCAGCACGGCGACGCCCAGCGTCGTGGTGAGATTCTTCGGCACCCGCTCAGTTAACACGCCCCGGCCGCGTCCATACCCGAGTTCGGAATTCGCGGGCAGTCACACTTTCTTCCGCCGCAACACCGCTGACAGGTGGTGCTGCAGCGGCTGCCCCACCGCCGCCATCCGCACGGTGTAGGTCAGGGTGTCACCGCGGACCTCGATCGACCGGCCCACCGCAGTCACCTCTTTCGCCGACCCGCTGCGGCCGATCGCCGTCGAAACCACCTCGATCCGCAGGCATTCGCCGTCCGACGACAGCGTCCCCTCCTAGATCTCGGTGATACCCGTCGGATGCGCCAGGACCCATTCGATGCGGTTCGGTGCGGGCACCCGCAGATAGCCGGTCTCGGCATGCAGCGGCCGGCCGTCGTCGGCGGCGCGGGTGCGCTGCGCGTAGGCCAGGAACGGCTTGCCGACGTGGCCGAAGGTGACCTCCTCGACATAGCCGAACGGCTGGATCGTCGGATATTCGCCCGAGCCCTCACCGGCCCATGTGCCGAGCAACGGGGCCAGCACGGCGAGATCGGCATGCAGCACGGGCGCGGGCACGGACATCAGCCCAGGATACGTCGGGCCTCACCGGGGTTCCCCGCCGCGAATGATCATTAACTTTCTGACGGATTTCCAGGACGCCTCGCCGCCGACAACATAGGTTGTCAAGGTCTCGGATGTCGTTGCCAGCAGGGAGTCGTCGGCGGGCTTCGAAGCTCCCGTCATCAACATTCGCGTCCCCGGCAACGGCGCGGACGCGATGTTCGTCAACATCGGCACCTACGGCAGCGCCGCTCCGTACATGTCCATCAGGCCCTGACGGCACCGATTCCCGCCGATATCGGCGGGTTGTCCCGACCAAAGCGCACCGAGATTCCCGCCGATATCGGCGGGTTGTCCCGACCAAAGCGCACCGATTTGTTCTACGGTGCGAAGGTGCCAAGCATGGATCGCCGCCGCGCAATGTTGACACTGGGGTTCGGGATGGCCGCTGCCGCCCTGCCGCTTCCCAAGGCCGGTGCCCAGCCGGCGATCGGCGACGCGCCGCCTCCGGGACCGGGCGGGGCGGGTCTCCCGCAAGCGGCCGTGCCGGCACTGCTGTGGGCCGACGAGTTCAACGGACCGGCCGGCGCACCGCCAGATCCCGCGTCCTGGTTCATCGTTCCGGTCCGCGAGACCATCCGGAACCCGCACGAGTGGGACAAGCCGTTCAACATGGGCCGCTACGTCACCGACCAGGAGCATGTCTTCCAGGACGGGAACGGCAACCTGGTCATCCGCGCCACCCGCGGTGAGGGCGCCAACATCCAGGAGAAGTACGCCAGCGCCAAGATCGTCGGCAATTGGCGCGGCGGGGTCGGGACGACGTGGGAAGCCCGCATGAAGCTCAACTGCCTGACCGACGGGGCCTGGCCGGCGTTCTGGCTGATCAACGACAACCCGGTGCGCGGCGGCGAGATCGACATCGTGGAGTGGTACGGCAACCGGGACTGGCCCTCGGGCAGCACCGTGCACGCCCGGCTGGACGGCACGATGTTCCAGACCCACAAGCACCCGATCGACGGCGACTGGCACACCTGGCGGATGACCTGGCTCCCCACCGGCATGTACTTCTGGAAGGACTGGGAGCCGGGCATGGAGCCGTTCTTCACCGTGCCGTCGAACTCACTGCCGGACTGGCCGTTCAACGATCCCGGGTTCACGATGGCGCCTGTCTTCAACATCGCCGTGGGCGGCTCCGGCGGCCGCGAGCCCGCCGGGGGCAACTACCCCGCGGAAATGCTCGTCGATTGGATCCGCGTCTTCTGACGGCTTGAGAAAATGACCACTCGCTGACGTTGCCGACAATTCGCGCCGATCGACGTCGAACGGCGGTTATCGTCCGCCCGTGACCTCGACCCGGTGGGCGCTCTGGCTCGGGACCCTGGCTGCCGGTGCGGGACTCGCCCTGGGCGCAGGACAGGGCGTCGCCTCGGCCGACACCGAAACGTCGACAGACAACGATTCGTCCGCTCAGTCGAGGGTCTCATCGGCAGAGCACGCCGACGATCCGCAGACCGTCGACAGCCCTTCCGATCCCGCAGAGGTTCCAGCATCGGCCAAACGCCCGGTCAACTCCGCGACTGACGCCGACGAAGACCTGGCTGAGAACGTCGACGACGAATCGGACGCGTCGGAGGAGAATCCGACACCATGGCGGTCGACCCACTCGACGAACGTCGAAGTCGAAAGCGAGGTCGAGAACGCGCAGTCCGAGGATGCCGACGGGGCCCAGCCCGCCGCTCACGTCACCGATGTCGGGGACGAACCGGAGGACACGAGCGAGCCTGCCGTCGAAGTGGCCGTCACCGAGCCCGACGTCGCCGAGGCCGAAACGAATGAGCCCGCGGCCATCACCGCGGCTGCCGCCAACCCGGTGGTGACCGGCGTCAAAACCGGACGTGCGGCTCTGACGATTCCGGTGGGGCGCAACGGATACAGGACGCGTGCGGACTGGTATCTGCCGACCCAGAGCGACGGTGCGGTCGCGGCGACCGGCGTCGTCTGGCTTCAGCACGGCTTCCTCGGCAACAAGGCGGCGGTGTCCAAGCTGGCACAGACGCTGTCACAGCAGACCAACAGCATTGTGGTCGCGCCGAATCTGTCGTCGTTCCCCCTCGCGTGCGCGGGTTGCTGGATCAACGGTGCGCCGATGCAGGAAGCCGTCGCGACGATGTTCCTCGGCGCTAGGACGTCACTGACCTCCAGCGCCCAGGCAGCCGGTTATCTGGGCGTCCTACCGGAGGCGTTCGTGATGTCCGGCCAGTCGGCGGGCGGCGGCTTCGCCACGGCCGTCGGCGGCTACTACGCCGAGGACCCGCTCGGCAACGGCAGCCTCCGCGGCGTCATGATGTTCGACGGTTTCTCCTTCAGCGGTCGCCTGCCCGCGGCGCTGGCCAAGCTCGACGACCCGTTCGTGCCCGTCTACCAGATCGCCGCGCCGCCACAGCCCTGGAATTCCTTCGGAGCGTCCACCAAAGAGCTGGTCGCCGCCCGGCCGGGTCAATTCGTCGGGGTGACCCTGGCCGGGGGCTCGCACGCCGACTCGCTGATCGGCGGCAATGCGCTGTTCGACCTCCTCGCCCAGCTGGTGAGCGGGTTCTCCCCGCCGGGCAACACGCAGGCGGTCTACACGCTGGCCACCGGATGGATCAACGACCTGTATCAGGGTCTGGGCCCGACCGACGGCACCGGCATCTACGGCGTCCCGGACCAGTACATCGTGATGGGCGACGCCGCCGCGATCGTGCTCGCTCCTCCGCCGGTGGTCCAGCTCGACCGCTACCTGGGCACCTGGTACGAGGTCGGCAGCGTCAAACAGTTCTTCTCCATCGGCCTGGTCAACACCAAAGCCGTGTACAGCCTGAACCCCGACGGCTCGATCAGGGTCGTGAACTCCGGCAACTACTTCGTCGACAACGGGCCGAAGTCCTCGATCGTCGGCTCGGCGCTGCCGGTCGATGCCACCAACAACAAGCTCAACGTGCGTTTCTTCGGTCCCGCCTCGTCCCGGCCGCCGGGCAACTACTGGATCGTCGATCTGGATCCCGACTACCAGTGGGCCGTTGTCAGCGATCCCACCGGCCTGAGCGGATTCCTGCTCAGCCGGACCGCCGTCGTGTCGGCGGACTTCTACCGGGAATTGCTGGACCGGGCATCGGTCTACGGCGTGAAAGGGCGGATCACGCCGACGCGGCAGCCCGCTCAAGGTCGGCGAGCGCGCGCTCGGTCAGGGAGATGAACGAGCCGATGTCGGGTACGACCTTGCGGCCGGAGATGTAGCCGAAGCTCACCCGGTCGGCGTAAGAGCACATCGTCACGTTCAGCGCCTGACCGTCGATGGCGGTCGAGACGGGGAAGATGTCATCCAGATGCGCTCCGTTCCAGAACATTTCGCTCTTCGGGCCGGGAACCCCGGAGATCGAGACGTTGTAGCCGCGCCGCAGCCGCGGTGCGAGCGGCACGAGCGGGGCCAGCACCGTCAGCGCGATACTCGGCGCGACCATGAGCGTCGTGGCGTCGGGTCCGCGGGCGGCCACCTGATCCTTCACCCACGCCATCGCACGATGGATGTGGATCAGCCGCTCCCAGGGATCGGCGACGTCGGTTCCCAACGGGCACAACTGCAAACCGAACAGGTTCCCGTGCCGGTCCTCCTCGATGCCGGGCTTGCGGCCGCGCAAGGTGACCGGGCAGATGGCCACCAGCGACGAGTCCGGCAGCTCGGCGCGGGCGGAAAGCCACTCCCGCAGCACGCCGGCCACCACGGTGGTCAGCACATCGTTGGCGGTCACCCCGGCCGCCTTCTGCACCGCACGGATGCGTGACTTCGGCCAGCTCGCCCCCGCGAAGGTCCGCTCCCGGCCGATCCGCCCGTTGAACCGGGTGTACGGGGCCTCCAGCGGCAGCACCGCCGTTCTTCCTCCCAAAGCGGCTGTCGCAGCCGCTAATTCACCGACTGCGACCTGGCGAACGATGTCCAGCCCCGACACCGCCCCGCGCACCGTGGCCCGTAGCACCGCCACCGGGCTGCGGCTGTGGCCGGGCCGGCCGGGGGTGTTTGCGCCACTGTGCGGGGCGCGTGCATAGATCGGGCGCATCGACCGGTCCTCGGGATCGGGGCTCAGCGAGTCGCCGATCATGGCCAACCCGGCGACACCGTCGACCACGGTGTGGTGCACCTTGATGTAGAACGCGAACCTGCCATCCGCGAGACCGTCGATCACGTAGGCCTGCCACATCGGCCTCGACCGTGCAAGCGGCTCGCTGTGCAATTCGCCGACCAGATCCCAGAGCGCCTCGCGATCGGCGCCGGCAGGCAGCGAACGGCGCTGCAGATGCTCACGCAGATCGACGGTGTCATCGGTCCGCCACACCCACAGGCCGCCGGAGTCGATGCCGCGGTGCGGGTGGCGGCGGAACCGCGGATCAAGTTCCGCGGTATCGGTCAACGCCGCCTCGAAGAGTTCGTCGACATAGCGCGATCCGGCGTCCGCCGGCGGGCTCAGGACCAACAGCGCGGCAGTGTGCAGCGGATCAGAGAGCACCTCTGCCGTCATCATCGCCGCATCCAACGGTTCCAGCGGGTCCATCACCGTCATCGTAGATTTTCCGGCTGAAACCGTGGTTCAGATCGACAGCCGAGACTACGCTCTGCACAGCGGCCCCATCGGGGAGGTGCCACATGGCTCATCCGTCCATCGATCCGACGTTCTACCGGACCGCCGCCGAGGCGGCGGCCGCTCCCGACGAAAAGCTGGCCTACGTGGTCGCTTTCGATCGCGCCGCCCGAAAACCCGACGCCATGACCGTCGTCGACGTCGATCCGGCGTCGGCCACCTACGGGCAGGTGGTCGGCTGGACCGACGTTGCCGGTCTCGGCGACGAACTGCATCACTTCGGCTGGAATGCCTGCAGCAGCGCCCTCAAGCACGAAGGCCACGACATGCACGGCCTGGCCCGCCGGCATCTCCTGGTTCCCGGGCTGCGCTCGTCCAACGTCTACGTGTTCGACACCCAGCCGGATCCGCGGACCCCGGCGCTGGTCAAGACGATCGACGCGGCGAGCCTGTCCGCACAGGCCGGATACTCGCGTCCGCACACACTGCACTGCGGTCCCGACGGCGTCTTCCTGACCTGCCTGGGTGGGCCGAAAGGCGACGACGACGGACCAGGTGGGATCGCGCTGCTCGACCACACGACGTTCGACGTGCTGCGCGCCTGGGAGACCGATCGTGGGCCGCAGCACTTCCACTACGACGCCTGGTGGCACCTGAACCAGAACGTGCTGATCTCCAGCGAATGGGGCAGCCCGTCGATGATCGAGAACGGCATCGTGCCGGAACTGTTGCTGGGCAACAAGTATGGCCACGCCCTTCATTTCTGGGACCTCGCCACAGGCCGGCACCAGCAGCGTGTCGAGCTGGGCCCGCAGCACCAGATGGTGCTGGAGGTGCGCCCGTCCCACGACCCCGACGCCACGTGGGGCTTCGTCGGCGTCGTGATCTCCACCGAGGACCTGTCTGGGTCGGTGTGGCGCTGGTTCCGCGACGGCGACGAATGGAAGGTCGAGAAGGTCATCACCGTTGCAGCCGAGCCCGCCGACCCGGATCTCCTGCCTCCCGCGCTCAAGCCGTTCGGCGCGGTGCCGCCGCTGATCTCCGACATCGATCTGTCGGTGGACGACCGTTTCCTCTACGTGTCCTGTTGGGGCACAGGTGAACTCAAACAGTTCGAGGTCTCCGATCCTGCGAGCCCGCGACAGACCGGATCGGTGCGGCTCGGCGGGATCGTGGGCCGCACACCGCATCCCGCGATGCCCGACATGCCGTTGGCCGGCGGTCCGCAGATGGTCGAGGTCAGCCGCGACGGAAGCCGGGTGTACTTCACCAACTCGCTGTACGGGGCGTGGGACGACCAGTTCTACCCCGACGGCGTCGGCGCCTGGATGGCCAAGCTCGACGTTCCCCCCGACGGTGGGATGAGCGTCGACCAGAACTTCTTTCCACACGGCGACGAGTTCCGCGGCTTACGCGTCCACCAGATCCGGTTGCAGGGCGGTGACGCGTCGTCGGACTCCTACTGCTACAGCTGACCGCGTCGGACGTACACCCGCCTGACCAGCCACGCGGCGGCCGCGGCGGTGAGCAGGAGCAGCCACGGCCACGGTCCCCGCCGGTGCACCCAGCCCGCGATGGTGCCCTGCACCCGGCCCGCCGCGGCGATCACCGGATCGGCGGGGTCGCCCCCGGCGAACAACCGGATCTCGTAGTAGCCGTAATACGCGACGTAGAGCCCCACCAGGATCAGCACAACCCCACCGATTCGGTTGACGTACGGCAGGATCCGCCTGAGAGGGTCCGCCAGCGCGGAGCCCGCGACGGCCGCGCCGACGGCCAGGGTGCCGACCACCAACGCGAATCCCCCGGCATAGGCCAGATAGATCCACACCCATCCGGCGCCCGCAGCGCCGAAACCGGCGCCGGTGACGGCGAGAAAAGGTCCCACCGTGCACGACAGCGACGCCAGCGCATAACCCACCCCGTACCCGAACATCGAGCCCAGGCGCGCCGTGGGGGCCGAGAGGCCGGCGGTGAACCGGTCCGGCATCAGCACGGTCAGCGCGCGCCCGGACAGCAGCCAGCCGCCGAGCGCCACGAGCACGACACCGACGACCACCGTGACGTAGGGAATGTACTGCTGCACCGCGGAGGCCAGCGCAACGGTCAGCAACCCGAACACGGCGAACACCACGAGGAAACCGAGCGTCATCGCCACCGTCGCGGCAACCGCACGTCCCACCGCCGTCGAAACCCGGGTGCCGCTCCCGCGCACCACCAACGCGAGATAGGCGGGCAGCATCGCGAACCCACACGGGTTCAGGGCGGCCACCATGCCCGCCGCGAACGCCAGGCCGACCAGATCCTGCTGCACGCGGTTACGTGCCCAGCGCGGACACCCGCTCCTGCAGCTCCTGTTGCGGCATGGCCGACGTCGGGTTATTCACAAACGTCGACGAGCCGTCGGCGCGGTAGAACACGTACGCAGGCTGCCACGGCACGTTGTAGCGCGCCCAGATCGAACCGTCGGCATCGTTGAGATTCGGGAAGTTCAGGTTGTACTTCGACACGAAACCCTGCATGGCCGCGACATCGGAACGGGCGGCGACCCCCACGAACCTGACCCCCGGATTGGCGGCGGCGACCCGGCTGACCGACGGCGCCTCGGCGTTGCAGAACGGGCACCACGGCGTCCAGAACCACAGCACGGCGGGCTTGCCCTGCAGTGACGCGCCGTCGAACGGCGCGCCGCCCAGCGTGATCCCGGTGAAGTCGAGCCGATCGTCGGCGACCGCCGTCGGCGGGCTCACCGTGCTGAGCATGAGAACCGCGGCGACGACGCCGGCCTCGAAACGGAGAAATCGATGGATCATGAGCGGCTCCTCTGTCGCCAAACTACGCCTGTGCACCACCTCTGCACTCAGGAATGCTTCTCGATGTACGTGTCGGCGTCCTTGTCCGTGGCGTCGACGCCTTTGATCTCCTCATGCCTGGCGTAGAACTGCAACCACTTCATCCCGAGCTCGTGACGCAGCTCCAGCGTTGCGCTCTTGATGAAGTCCGGCATCGCCTCGCGTTCCTCTTCATCGAGGTGCGACCCGTTCTCGGCGCGCGCCTTGTGCACAGCCTCGAACCACTGCTCGCTTCCGGGCTGGTGCTGCCGCGACTGCCGCACCGCATCCCTGATCGCGTTGTGGTCGGTGATGGCGTCCTCGGTTTCGTCCTTGGGGTCTCCCTCGGGATTACCGGGATCGTCACGACCGCCGTGTTTGAGTAGCGCCGGGTAAAAGACTTTCTCCTCCGCATCGGCGTGGGCGTCGAGCCGCCGGCCAAGCACCTCCCAGATCGCGGCGAGTTCGTCGGTGGTCGTCGCGTCGTCGAGCCGGAAGAACTGACGGCGCAACCAGTCGTGATCGGCGTAGATGAGCTCGATGATGTCGGCCATGACCCGTCGATACCCGCCACAGAGGTTGCCTACTCCACCGGGTGCGGGGGCAATCCCGAAAGCGCGCAATGGGTGCAGTTCTCGACCGGTATACGCTCGCCCCGGCCGGCCGGCGCGCCCCGGATTCCGACGCCGGCCATCACCGCAGCGATCACCATCATCACGGCCGAGATCAGCACCGCGATGCGGAAGCCGGCCGCGAAGGCGTCGGGCGCGGCGTAGTCCCCGCCGCTGATCCCGGCCAACCCGGGCAGCGCGGCCACCGCCAGCAGCCCACCGGCCCGGGCCACCGCGTTGTTCACGCCGGAGGCGGATCCGGCCATGCTCTCCGGGGCCGAATCCAGCACCGTCGCAGTCAAAGGCGCGACAACGAGCACCATGCCGGCACCGAAGACGATGGCCGCGGGTGCGACGTCGAACACCCACGACGCGTCGGCATCGATCCGCATCATCAGCAACAAGCCGACTGCGGCGATCAACGGGCCGACCGTCATCGGCAGCCGCGGCCCGATCCGGCTGGACAGCGCTCCCGCACGCGACGAGAAGACGAGCATCACCGCGGTGAACGGCAGCAGGGCGGTACCTGCGGCGACCGGACTGAAGCCGGCCACGATCTGCAGTTGCAGCACCAGCAACAGGAACACCGCGCCGAGCGCACCGTAGATCAGCAGCGTCATCGCATTGGTCACCCGGAAATTTCTGTCGGCGAACAGCTTCGGTGACACCAGGGGATGGTCGGATCGGCGCTCGACGATGACGAACGCGATCAGGGCGAGCACCCCGACGCCGATGCTCGCCACCGACCCGAAGCTCACATCGCCGCCTCCCAGCGCGGTGAGCCCGTGGGTCAACGCCCCCAGACCGGCGACGGCCAGCGCGGCACCGGCGAGATCGAGATCCCTCGGAGCCTCCGGGTTCCGGCTTTCGGGCACCCGCGCAACCGTCACCGCCACCACGATCACAGCCAGCGGCAGGTTGATGAGAAACACTGCGCGCCAGCTCCACTCGACCAGGAAGCCACCCAGGAACGGGCCGATGGCTCCGGCGATCCCGCCGAGACCCGACCACGCGCCGATGGCCGCGGCCCGGTCCCCGGGGTGGAACGACGCGGAGATCAGGGCCAGGCTGCCGGGCGTGAGCAGGGCACCGCCGACGCCCTGTAGGGCTCTCGCCGCGATCAGCACCTCGGTGCTCGGAGCCAGGCCGCAGGCCAGCGAGGCCAGCGCGAACCAGACCACGCCGATCAGGAAGACCCGGCGCCGCCCGAACCGGTCACCGAGTGACCCGCCGAGCAGGATCAGCGAAGCCAGTGTGAGCGTGTAGGCGTTGACGATCCACTGCAGGCTGCGGAATCCCGCTCCGAGGTCGCTGCCGATGTGCGGCAGCGCAATGTTGACCACCGTGCCGTCGACCATCACCAGGCCGGATCCGAGCACCGTGGCCAGCAGCACCCACCGGCCCGCCGCCGTGCCCATCCTCAGCCCCGTCGCATCCGCACACATGCCCCAAAGACTGCCCCGTCACCTCTGCCGACACACCTTGTCCGGCGCGAAAGATGGCGTCATGACCGGACGCGCATCGCGCGCGGCCGGCGAATGCGGCAGGAGACCAGCCATGTACGTCATGACCAGTGCCGGCCTGGGGCAGCCTCAGGGTGCGCCGACCGACTGTTCGGCGGTCTCGCTCGACCGCTTCGAGAAGCAACCGGCCGATCTCAGGCGGGTGGTGTCCGCGTCGGTGACCAGACCTGCCGAATGGTTCGACGGTCTGGACCGTGACATCCGCTTCGCACTGACCGCGATCTTCAATCGGATGTGCCGATACGGGGTGTGGCCTCAGGTCCGGCGGATCGTCAAGGTCACCGCCGGCGAGGCGCCGTTCCTGGTCGCCGATCGCGCACTTCGGGTTCCCGGGGTCACACCGGCGGTGTACTTCACCGCACAGTCCGGCGACGCACTGATCCAATCCCTCATGGCGACCGGCCGGTTCTGCATGGCCCAAGGTGTGGGCGCGAGCCTGCACAAAGGACAGACCACGCTGCGGGAGATCTCGAAATCCGACAGCCTGCACATCTCGGTCGGATCACCGCGATCGCGAGACGAGTTCGACGCTCACATCGACCTGTACTCGCCGACCCCCGAGCACACCGGCAGCAGCTTCTGCTCGAATCGTCCTTCGACCGCCGCAGTCGCTCACATCGGCCGCGAGGTGTTTCCCGAAGGCTTCCGCAAGGTGACGGGAATTCCTGGGGTACAGGTCTTTCCGGAGCCATCGGCAGCGCCCCCGAGTCCGCCGCCGCCACGGCAGGAGCCGGTCACGCCCAACATCGTGCAGATCGAATGGCAGGGTGCCCGTCGCGCGCCCGGGCAGCGCACCCCCCGACCGGCGGGCCCGGTGCTGCCGGTCGACGTGGTGACCCGCATCGAACGCGCGGTCAAGGAGCAGGTCAGTCCGCAAGCCCTGCTTCCCTCACATGTGCGGGTACGTCTGACCAGAACACGGCGAGCCCTGGAGACCGCGGGCCCCACCGAGGAGACCGCGGCGCGGTACGCCCGCGACGCCGCGGAGCAGGAAGCGCAAACCTATCCCGACGCCCAGGTGCTGGCGTTGAGCCTCGCCGAGCAGCTCGAACACGCGCACCAAGCCAAGGCGACGTCGGTGACAGTGCCTCTGCCTCAGTACGGGCGAGGAGATTTGAGCAGCCGCAAGGCGATCGCCGGTGAGATCCGGCGGATCGCGCTCACTGTGCGCAAGTTCCTGCCCAGCCGCGCCCAAGGGGTGCGAACCATCACCGTCCTTTTCGGCACCGGTGCCGCCGCGACCCGCGTGAATATCGCGCTGCCGTAATCGTTTTCACCGAGGGATCCAATTGCATCTGCACGCCGTCTCTTCAGACCGGCCCCGCGTCAGCAGACCGGCGCGGGGCAGGGTGTGGCCCGGCAGTTGCAGACGTCGAACGGATCCGGTGTGATCCCGGCCAGCCGCAACGCGAATGCCTCGTAGCACGCGTTCCGGATCCTGCCCTCGCCGACGTCTCGGAGATGCCCGTAGAGCAGATGCAACATCTCGTGGATGATGATCCCGGCCCGGATGTCTCGGGTGGCCGCCCAGAACATCGGGCAGAGCACCACGGTGTTGCGTCCGACGCCCGGATGCACCCAGGCGTTGTCGCACGGTGTGCAGCAGGTCAGATCGTTGTCTGCGCATCCGGCCACCGCCGGTCGGCACTCGAAGGTGATGCGGCGTCCACCGTCGAGCTCCCTGGCCACCGCCCGCAATCGTTTGGCGACGCTGACTCCCGACGCCTCGTTGCCGGCCCATGGGACCGGCCGCGACGGGTCGTGTCCGAAGAAGCTGCGGAAGATCCTTGCGGTGCGTACGGCATCCGCGCCGCGCGCAGCAGGTGCCACGCTGATCGAGGCATCGACCTTGTCGGCTGCGTTGTTGGCCAGCCTGATCGCGCGAACGATCGCTTGCCGCAGCGCGGTGAGGCACTGTTCGGCCGTCGGCAGCGGACATGGAGCACACGCCGGAAAGTCGAAGATCGGGGCGCCCAGCAGCTCATCCTCTGCGCTCACCCCCGCCATTCCGGCCGCGACACGTCCGGCTTTGCGCCGGTGCACCAGCTTCTGCATGCCGGCCGGCACCGGTTGATCGCTCAGATACATGGCCGCCTCCTTGTTCAGTGCAGTGATTGGCTCACAGCAACCGCGGTGCGCCACCGAAACGGGTGTCGTACCAATGCCGTCCGATGATCCGACCGCCGACCTCGGACAGGATGTCGGTGCCGGTGGCGCCGACATTGCGGACAACGAACTCGATGGTCACCGATTCGGCGAGCCGGATGTCCACCGGTACAGCCGAAGAACCCCACGGATTGATGATGTGATCGAAAGTCAGATAGGGGTCCAGCGGATACGCCCCGGAACGAATCTGCCATTGGTAACCCGGTGTGCGGATCCTGGTCGGGTCGGCAGCGTACCGGTCGGTGAATTGCATGAAGTAGCGCAGTATTCCGCAGTACCGGGGCCGCAGCGAGTACCGCGCCAGCACAATCTCCTGCCCCGGTTCGGGGCCGGGTAGCACAGCGCTGTTGTCGAACGGCGCCGAGTCAAGCGGGTTGTCGCAGACCTCGCACTGGCCTGCGCCCGGACATCCGCAATCCTGGTGCACCGGCATCGGTCATGTCCCGGCGCCGAGGATCTTGTAGCCGTGCAGCGCGATGAACAGCTGTGCACCCTGGTACAGCGGCCCCTCCGAAATCTCGTCGACCACCACCCGAATGGTGGACCGGGGCTGAAACAGCATCGGCTTGGCCATCGGCCGGAACGGGCGCCGACCATCCGGGCTGCCGAGCCCGGCGGTGTTGTGGATAGCCCGGTTCTGCAGTTCGCGGCCGGTACCGCTGTCGATGATGCTGTAGGTGAAGTCGATCCCGAACACCTTTGCCGCAAGCGCCCGTATCCCAACCCGCGGATCGGTGAAGAGTCCGGCCAACAGCTGGTTGACATCCGGCTGACTGAAAATCACCGACCCGGGCGGCTCGGCGGGCACGAAGCTGTACCCGATCGACGTCGCGATGAACACGCCGTCGACGGAGACGTTGATGACGTCCTCGACCCGCGCGCCCCGTCGCCCGGCCAGAATGAAGACCGCCACGTGGTCATAGGGGATCTCTTTAAGCCGCACGGGCGCTCCCCACCCGTTGGTCCGCAGCTCCTGCCGCGGACCGAGCAGCCGTGCCGCTCCCAGCTGTTCGTCCTGCATGTCAGCCGCCTCCTACCAGAGCGGGCGCCACATGTCGGGCGCGTTCACGGGCCGCACGAACTGCGGGGTCTGCGGTGGCTCGGCGGGGACATACGCGTCGATCCCCCGCAGGCCGGAGCACGAGCACACACCCCCGCGGGGCTCCCGCACGTAGCCTTCGGTACCGCGCAGTTCATCGTCGTCGCCGTCGAGTTCGTCGCTGCCGTCCAGTTCGTCGCTGCCGTACAGCTCGTCGTCACCGACACCCGGCATCTGGTACAGGCCCCCGTCGGGTGCCTGATACAGCGCAGCGAAGCCCGTCAGATCCTCGCCGGTGTCGTCGGGCACCGGAACCTGGGGGTCCTGCTGCGTGACGGGTGGAGGCGCCACCGGCGCCCGTCGGACGACGGGCGCCGGCCGCACTGCCGGCGCCAGGAACCGCCGCAATCTGGGCACGACGCGGGAAGCCACCATCGGCAGCACCGTCTTGGCGATGCCGGGCAGCAACGACCAGAAGCCGACCGGATCACCGAGTCCGTCGTAACCCTGCACCCACTGATACAACCTGCCGTCGTCGCCCAGCCGTACCTCACCCGGTACCGCGTCCGCGCCGTCCTGCAGATCGTCGTCGAATCCCTGCACCTGGAACAGTGACCCGTCCGGAGCCTGATAGAGCGCACCGTAGTCTGCGACGTCGTCCAAACCCTGAACGGTCATCAGTTCCTCATCACCGAATCCGTCAAGACCGTTGTCAACCATTGCCATCCCTGTCTTCCGTCACTGCACATCGCGGGTCAGGTAGCCGTCGAGGACCACCCAAATATGCCGAGGGCCGATCTCGTCGAGCAGTAACGAAGTGACACCGCGCGGGAAGAGCATCTCGACACGGAAGTTCTGCTGCGGATCGATGAATACCGGCTCGGCGAATCGGAACGTCGAAAGCGGGTCGGGCTCACCGTGACTGAGCGGCATCTCACCGCTGGCACCGAGCACGCCCGCGCCGGACGGGAACATGTACGTCGGAGCGGTGATGGCCTCCTTCTCACCGACCAGCAGTGAGACCACCGAGCCGTAGATCAGCTCAGGGATGAACAGATCACGGGTGTCGTAGCGGTCCGGGTTCGGACCGCTGATGACTACACGCATGGCTCTGGCTTCGAAGGTATTGAGGCTCGGAAGCACCCCGGACGCCTGCAGATTGGTCTCCAGCCTGGTCTTGTTCTGGACGTCGACGAAGAACCGGATGACGCTCGGATCTCGCATCACATCCGCGAGCGTCTCGCCCTCGTTGATGAAGATGGCATCGTAGAGGGGGCTGTGCAGCTTCTCCTTGACGCCTGTCACACGTGCCATAGTCTCGATCTCCTTTTCTGTGTACGGCTTTCAGTGCCGCCGTACCGTCGGCCGGTAGTACCGGGGTGCCGGCGCGGGCACCCGCCGCGGCGGTACCCAGCCCGGCCGCCACAATGAAGGACGCGGGTAGTAGCGCGCGCCGGGGTAGTAGGGCTGGACGGAGGGGTAATACGCCGTCGGAGCCGGCTCGTTGTAGCCGGGTTGACTCCAGCCGCGTATCACGGCGTCGAGCCGGCCCGCACTGCGCGGCCGATTGCCCGGCGGCAGCCCTTGCCGCCAGAGTCGCAGCAGCAGCCGTCGCACCCAAAGATCGCGGGACAGCATCCCCCGCGCCCGCAGTGCGTGCCAAACCTCCTTCACCCGCGGATCGCGCGGTTGCAGACCGGTGGTCCGCACCGCCTCGACCAGATCCGCGGCCCCATACGACTGGCCGAGGCCGTCGTCGACGTCATGCAGGCTCATGCCCGGTCTCCTTTGCAGCGAGATGACTTTCTTCACGATCGCCCGGGGCTTCCAGCCCATAGGGTGCGGCACCGTGGCATCCACGGCGATCCAGCGCCCCCGGAACCGGACTTCCGGGTAGACGTGGGTGAAGAGATTGGGGCGCCGAGGGTTCGGACCGATGACGACGATCCGCACCGGATGCCCGATGGATTGGAGCATGGCGCCGAGCAGGATGGTCATGTCGTCGCAGTCACCGGCGCGCAGCTCGAGCATTCTGCGCGCCGAGTGCAGCAGCTCCACGCGGTGCGGGTCGCGGGTGTAGCGGATGTTGCTCTGCACCCATTCGAACAGCGCCTTGATCTCGCCGAGATAGTCCCTGGCGCGGATCCGTTGAGCTCTGAGGATGTCGACCACCCTCCGGCGTACCGTGAAGTCCTTGGCGCCGTCGAGGATGAACGAGCGGATCCGCTCGACCGTCCAATCCGTTCCGCGTGATCCCGACGGGATTCGGGTCGTTGTAATCCGCAGTGGCGCTTCGGTTTCGGCCAGCGCAGTACCGTTGGCGCACGCGACGCTCATGTCAACTCCACACACTCGCGCGCAGCGCTTCGGCGCTCAAGGGCTGCGCCCGGCACTGCCCGCCGCAGAACTTCGGAAAGATGCGGATCGTCTCCTCGTCGGCCGAACACGCCACCACGGTGGCCGCCGGGCACGCCGCGGCGACCCGCTCGGCACGCGTGAGATCGCGTATTCCGGCTTCGATCACCACGGAGTTCGGGGTCCGGGTGACCAGGACGGTCATCACACATTCGAGTGCGCATTCGTCGATGACCAGCTCCGGCGACGCCAGGATCGCGCGGATCCCCCGCCGTGCCACCTCGCCGAAACCTGCCAGCAGAATCTGGAGCACATGTGGCCTCCTACCTTCCGGAGACCGACGCTAGTCAGACGTTGCCCCCTTCACGAGAGGCCGACGGGCAACCTTCGGGGCAACCGGTGCCGGTTATAGCGCACCCTGCCGGGCCATCACCGCGACCGCCTCGGCCCGAGTCCGGCAGTGAAGCTTGGTGAGGGTGTCGTGCACGATGTTCTTGACCGTGCGTTCCGAATAATTCAGCTCGCCCGCGATCTCCCTGGTCGTGCTGCCCTGGGCGAGCAGTCGCAGCACGCTGAGCTCACGGCAGGCGAGCACACCACGACCGACCAGTGAACCTGCGCCGTTCCCGTGTCCCAGCAGGGGCGACAGCACCGACGGCGGTATCGAGCCCAACCCGTGGGCAACGGCCCGGCAAGCGGCCACCAGGCTTGCCGGGGTGATCTCCGCACGGAGCAACAGCCCCGCGAATCCGGCCTTGACGGCCCCCTCCATCAAGACCACCGAGCTGGCCTCCGCCACCCCCACACACCTCGTCCCGGCGGCGACGAAGTCGGGTGCCGCCGACACGGCCGCGGCGTCCAGTTCCAGCAGCAGGATCTCGACGGCGGCCAGGTCCGGCGCCGGAGTCAGATGCGCGCTCTCCCCGACGATCTCGAAACCGGACGTGGTCAGGCACTCCGCGAGCCCCCGCCGGAAGATCGCGTTGGAGTCATCCACCCAGAGGGCGACCCTCCGCTCCATCCGTCCATTGAACCAACATCGACGGCTCACCGGACTGGGTTGTGGTGCGTACCTTCGGGCCATCGCCGTAGACCGGTTGCCCGTTGGTGTTGCCCTTTGGTGCGTCAGATCATGCCCTGGCGGATCGCCTCTGCGACCACCTGGGCTCGGCTGCGCGCGTCCAGGTGGCGTTCGGCATCGCGAATGGCGTACTTGACCGTCCGCTCGGAGCACCCGACGGTGTCGGAGATCTCTCTGGTTCCGTAGCCCGCGGCCAACAGTCGCAGCACGTGCAGCGATCGTTCGGGCAGGCCGCCCGGCGCGGCGCTCGGCCCGCCGGCGGCGACACCGACTTGGAGTCCGCTCGCTGCAGCCTGCACGGCTGCACCGAGCTGACTCTCGGTGAGTCGACCCCGGGGCAGCACGGCCACCACGTTCGCGCCCGCCGTGGCACCTCGGCGGGGCGCGTCGCTGCACACCAATGTGGGCTTGGCCGAACAAATTCCGGTAGCGGTCCGATCGGAGGCGATCACCACGTCAACGGCCTCGGGCACCGGCCCGGCCGCCCCTTCGAACACGATGCTGATGACGTCGCTGCCCTCCAAACAGGCTTGAACTCCACGGCGGAAGATGTGGTTCTCGTCGACCACCGCCACGCGAATCGCCCGGCGGCCATCGACGGCGGATCGATCGTTTCTCGCCTCCACGGGCCCCCCTGGTGACGTCACCGACCGGGTCTCCGAATCAACGGACTACATTGTGCCCCGCCGGGGACGCTGTTGTCGCGGGTACCGGGAAACCCGAATGCCACCGCCGCGGTGGCGGGCTACTCGCCCGGGCAAACCACAAGATCACGTGGGCCCCCGCGCACCCGCAGTCGGCGAGTGGGCCGGTCACATCGTCAGCTAAAACACATTGCAAGAGCTATCTTTTGGCCCTTCAACTAGCTACTTCGAGCCTCGCCGGTTCGCCAGTACACCACCGCCCCCCGGCGCACACTCGAGCCCGTCTGATTCAGCTTCAAACGAGGAGGTACCCATGAAGTACGCCATGACCTGGACGTCGCGGCTCGGCGGCTCGGGCGAGGAGAATGAGGAAGCGCTGCGTCGCGCGCTGGAACTGTTCTCCAAATGGCAGCCGCCGGCAGGCACCACATTCCACCAATTCGTCGGCCGCATCGACGGAGAAGGCGGCTTCGCCATCGTGGAGACCGACAACGCCACCGAACTGCTCACGGAAACAATGAAGTTCGCGCCGTTCAACACCTTCAACATCCATCCCGTCGTCGACATGAACGACTGGGCGCAGGCCGCCCAGGGGGGCATCGACTTCCGGAGTTCGATCGACTGAACGCGGTTCGGCTGTCACCATGACCAGATGAGCACACGAACCACCTGCGCGATCGTGGGGGGTGGCCCGGCCGGCATGGTGCTGGGGCTGTTGCTGGCCCGGGCCGGTGTCGAGGTGACGGTGCTGGAGAAGCATGCGGACTTCCTGCGCGACTTCCGCGGCGACACCGTGCATCCCACCACGCTGCGGTTGATCGACGAGTTGGGGCTGTGGCCGAAGTTCTCCGCGCTGCCCCACAGCAGATTGCAGCGGGCGACCGTGGACGTGGCGCCCGGCCGCCGCGTCACCATGGTCGATTTCGGCCGGCTTCGCCGGCTGCCCCATCCGTACGTCGCGATGGTGCCGCAGTGGGATCTGCTCAATCTGCTCGCCGAGGCCGGTGAGGCCGAGCCGACGTTCACCCTGCGGATGCGCACCGAGGCCGTGGGGCTCATCCGCGACGTGGACAGGGTCGTAGGCGTCCGCTACCGGGACGACGACGGCTTCGGTGAGCTGCACGCCGACCTGACGATCGCCTGCGACGGCCGCAACTCCGTGCTGCGGCAGCAGACCGGACTGCGGATCCGGGAGTTCCCGGTCAGTTTCGACGCATGGTGGTTCCGGCTGCCCCGCCCCGACGACGACACGATGTACACACTGTTTCCCCGGCTGGCCCCCGGCAAGGCGATGATCGTGATCCCGCGCGAGGAGTACCTGCAGATCGCGCTGTTGATCCCGAAAGGCACCGACGCCGCGCAGCGGGCCCGCGGCCTGGATGCGTTCCGCGCGGACGTGCGGGCGCTGCTGCCCGAGGCAGCTGCCGTGGTGGACACGATCACCGATCTCGACCAGGTCAAGCATCTCGACGTCAAGATGAACCGGTTGAGCCGCTGGCACTGCGATGGGCTGCTGTTCCTGGGCGACGCCGCCCACGCGATGTCGCCGGCGGGTGGGGTCGGCATCAACGTGGCCATCCAGGACGGGGTGGCCGCCGCCCGGTTGCTCGCCGAGCCGTTGCGCGCCGGCACGGTGACCGCGCGGCAGCTGGCCGGGGTGCGACGCCGACGGGTGATCGCGACCGCACTGACCCAGGCCCTGCAGCGCCTGATCGACCGGCGACTGCTCGGCCCGATCCTGCGCGGCAACCTCGCCGGCCCGCCGCCGGGGCTGGTGCGCGCGGTAGAACGCATGCCCTGGCTGACGGTCATCCCGGCCTACCTCGTCGGGGTCGGGCTCCGCCCCGAGCGTGCACCCGAATTCGCGAGGCGGCCGCCCGCGTAGGGTCACCCCCCGTGACCGACACCGCCGCGCCGCGCAACCCGTTCGACCTCACCGGCCATGTGGCCGTGGTGACCGGCGGCGGCTCCGGCCTCGGGCTCGGCATGGCCGCGGGTCTGGCGCGCGCCGGGGCCACGGTCGCGATCCTCGGCCGCTCCACGCAGCGTCTGGAGGCCGCGGCGGCTTCGTTGCGCGGTCACGGCAATCCTGTGCTGCCGGTGGTCTGCGACGTCACCGACGAGCAGGCCGTCACCGACGCGATGGCGCGCATCCGCGGCGAGTTCGGTTATCTCGATTCATGTTTCGCCAACGCCGGAGTTCGCGGCACGTTCACCCCGGTGCTGGACACCTCACTGGAGGAGTTCCGTGAGGTGACGCGGGTGGACCTCGACGGCGTGTTCGTGACACTTCGCGAGGCGGCACGGCAGATGATCGCGGCCGGCCGCGGCGGCAGCCTGGTCGGGGTGTCAAGCCTGGGCGCGCTGCAGGGTATGCCCCGCCAGCCCGCCTACGCCGCGTCCAAGGCGGGGGTGACCTCGCTGATGGACAGCCTCGCCGTCGAGCTCGCGCGGCACGGCATCCGCGCCAACACCATCGCGCCGGGATGGTTCGTCACCGAGATGACCGCCGAGGGCATGACCGACGAACGGTTCCGTGCGCGGGTGTTGCCGCGTGTGCCGGTGCGACGGTGGGGCGCTGCCGAGGACGTCGCCGGTGTCGCGGTCTATCTGGCCAGCCCGGCCAGCGCGTACCACACCGGCGACGTGCTGCGTCTTGACGGCGGTTATCTGAAGTTCTAGCTGTCGGTGCCCACGTTTGAATTGAAGGTTCGCCGGACATCAAAGGAACCGTGAGCATGCTGCCGAGCACGATCCCGACACCCGCGGTGCAGATCACCGATGCCGGGGTGGACGCCGCGCTGAGCGCCGCGGTGCGGATCATCAACCCGCTGCTGGACGTGCTGTGGGGCACCGATCCGCTCGACCTGAAGCGCCGGGACGACGGCATCGGCCAACTGCTCAACGCGGTCGACCTTCCCGGCACCCGGTCCTGGGACGACATGGACGCCCACGACCGGATCAACTGGTGGGTCTGGCGGGTCGGTGCGCTGAACACCGTGGCGGTCGCGTTCCCCGGGGCGTTGGGAATCCTGGCCCGCCGGCTGCCGATCCAGGATCTGCTCGGATTCGTCAGCCAGGCCACCGTGCTGTGCGCGGTGGCGCGGGAACTTGGCGTGACCGATCACCGCACCCAGGTGCGCATGCTGGCGTCGGTGCTGTGCGACCGCGACCTCTCGGTGATCGTCTACGAGCCGAGCACAGACCGTCGCCTGGCCCGGATCCCGCAGAATCCGGCGGGCATCGTCACAGCGGTGTGGAACCTCGTCGGTCTCTTCGACGCGATCGGCGATGAGGTCGCCAAACGCCCGCACCCCCGTGCGCCGTTCCGGCTGCTCAACTTGCTGCCCGGGATCGGAGCGCTGGCTGCTTACTTCGGCGAGTGCGGAGCGCTGGCACGGGCGGCGAAGATGGGGCAGCGCTGGATCGAACGGCAGTCAAAGTCCTAGCGACTGCTGCGCTTGCAGCAGGGTGCCCGCCGACGCCTGAAGCCCGGCCAGTTCCGAATCCGACAGCGGCACCTCCAGCACCTCGCCTGCGCCGTGCGCGGTGACCACCGTGGGCAGCGAGAGCGCCACGCCGGAGATGCCGTGCGCGCCCTGCTGCACGGTGGACACGGGCAGCACCCGGTGCTGGTCGCCGAGTATCGCCTCGATGATCCGAGCCGACGACAGCCCGATCGCCAGGTTGGTCGCTCCCTTGCCTGCGATGATCTCGTAGGCCGCGTTGACCACCTCCGCCGAGATGCGGCGCCGGCTGTCCTCGTCGAACACCGGTACACCGTCGCGGCGGAACCGCGCGGCAGGCACACCGCCTACCGACACACTCGACCACAAGGAGATCTCCGAGTCTCCGTGCTCGCCGACGATGAAGCCGTGCACGTTTCCGACGGCCAGGTCGGCATGTTCGGCGATCAGATACCGGAATCTGCTGGAGTCCAACACCGTTCCGGATCCGAAGATGTGGCCGGGGGCGGCGTCGACGGCGCGGGTGGCGGCGAAGGTGACCACGTCGACAGGGTTGGTGACGAACACGACGACAGCGTCGGGTGAGTGCTCGAGGAGTTGCGGCGTGAGTGTCTGGGCCATCGCGACGTTCGCCGCGGCGAGGTCCAGCCTGCTCTGGCCCGGCTTCTGTTTGGCGCCCGCGGTCACCACCACGACCGCCGAACCCGACGTCGCCGCGATGTCGTCGGAGCCGGTGATCCGGCAGTGCGGAACGAACTGGCTGCCGTGGTTGAGGTCGAGCACCTCGGCGCGCACCTTGGCGGCGTTGACGTCGTACAGCGCCAGCGCTCCGGCTGAGCCGCGGATCAGGCAGGCATAGGCGATCGCGGTGCCCACGCTGCCCATGCCGACTATCGAGACCTTGGTGTTCCGTTCGACGGGCATGGTCACATTCTGGTTCAGACGAAAGCTGGTTCAGACGAAAAAGAATCGGCCCGATCGGCTGTCCCCTCCGCAGCCGATCGAACCGACGCTGCAAACATATGCGTGGGGTACCCCCCTGAGGAATCGGGGAAATCCCTATTTCTTCCCGCAGGAAGAACCAAGAACGCGGCGAAACCGCAGCTCAGGAGCCGTCAGGGACCGGGATCGGGATGGGGACCGGCACGAACGGCACCTCTACGTAGGTCGTCGTCATCGGGTTGGTCGTCGGCGGCACCGTCGTCGGCGGCACCGTCGTCGGGCGGGTCGTGGTCGGCTGAGTCGTGGTCGGCTGCGTCGTGGTGGTGGTCGGCTGAGTCGTCGTCGGCGTCGTCGTGGTCGGCGTCGTTGTCGTGGTGGTCGTCGTTGTCGTGGTGGTCGTCGTCGTGGTGGTCGTGGTCGTGGTTGTGGTCGGCGACGTGGTCGTGGTCGTCGGCGCCACCGTCGGCGCAGTGGTCACCACCGGCGGAACGACCGTCTCCGGCGGGGGCGGCTGCTGTCGGGAGAGGGTGACCGTCTCGGGCGGGGCGGGAGGGGGCTCGGCCGAGGGCACCAGTGCGCTGCTCAGCGGCACGTTGCCGGGTGCCGGGGTGGTCGGCTCCGAGGTGTCCACGCTCGTGAGCGCGATCGCCGCCCCGCCGACGGCCAGCAGGGCCAGCGCGGCGACCACGCCGGTGACCGACAGCGGCAGCCGCGGACCGGGGGCGGCGTGGCTGTCCCCGTCGCCGGGCGGGATGACCTCGGACTCGTAGGCGCCGGACAGCGCATACGGATTGGGCCGCTGTTCGGGGATCTCGCCGGTGAACGGGACGACGTCGTCGTCGGTCGAGTCGTCCTGCGACCACGCCAAGGCATACGTGCTGTCCTGCTCGGGGGTGGCCACGGTGGCTGTCTGGGCGCTGCGTCCGTACGCGGCGATCAGCGCGGCGCCGGCGGCCGCGTCGAGCGCGGGACGCGGCGTCGCCACCACCGGGACCCGAAACCGCTGCGAAACCTGTTCTGCGACAAATGGGATCGCCGATCCGCCGCCGACGAGCGCAACCGTCGAGACGCTGTTCCAGCCGATGCCGGCGCGCATCAGAACCTGCTCGAGCGCGGCGAACAGCCCGTCGACGGGACGCGCGATGAGTTCTTCGAGTTCGGCGCGGGTCAGACGGACCTCGCCCTGATAGCCCGGCAGGGCAACGCTCAGCTCGGTGGCGGTCTGCGCCGACAGGCGTTCCTTGGCGGCGCGGCACTGCTCACGCAGCGCGCTCAGCGACCCGACCGCCGCCGTCTGCTCGGGATCCACCCCGCCCCCGACGCCGCCGAGTACGTGACTCAGCACCGCCTGGTCGATCTGGTCCCCGGCGAGCTCGGCGAACCGTTCGGTCCCTCCGATGATCGTGAACGCCGACGCGGCGTCGGCGAGGGTGATGCCGGTGCCGCCGCCTCCGAGGTCGAGCAGCACCACCACTCCGCGACGGTTCAAGCCCGGGTCGGCGTTCAGCGCGGTCAGCGCCGCCTCGGCGTCCGGGATCAGACGCGGGACGGCGCCACCTGGGGTCAGCACGGCGCTGGCCCGCAGCGTGTCGGCCAGCGCGGCGCTCGCCTCGGCACCCCAGTAGGACGGCACGGAGATCGCGACGTCCGACGGCGGCTGCGGCGCGGCGAGCGCGGCCATGGCTTCGAGTGCTTCGACCACCAGTTGTGCGGCCGGGTAGGAGGCGCCGTCGGGGGCGACCAGCGGAACAGTGTCCCCGACGCGTTCGACGAACCCGGACAGCACCACCCCGCCGGGGCGGCTGCCGGACACACCGACCTCGGGGGCGGCGTGGCCGTACAGGGTGAGCACTGAACGCCGGATCACCGGCTGCCGGCCGACTGTCGCCGCCGCGAGGTTGGTGGTTCCGATGGACAGCCCCAACGCATCGCTCATGATTCAGGCCACCCTAAACGATTTGCCCACCGCAACCACCGAGGCACCGCCGCGTGTGCTGCAATGACGCTCATGAGTGACATCGATGACATCAAGCAGGTCAAGTACCGCTACCTCCGTGCCCTGGACACCAAGCATTGGGACGAGTTCGCCGACACGCTCACCGAGGATGTCATCGGCCGTTACGGCGAATCGATCGGTGAGGAGCACCACTTCACCAACCGCGACGACCTGGTGAATTTCATGCGCAACTCGCTGGGCCCGGAGATCCTCACCGAGCACCGGGTCAACCACCCGGAGATCACCGTCGACGGTGACCAGGCCAGCGCGATCTGGTACCTGCAGGACCGGGTGATCGCACCCGACTTCAACTTCATGCTGATCGGCGCCGGCTTCTATCACGACCGCTACCGCCGCACGCCGGCCGGCTGGCGGATCTGCGAGACCGGTTACGACCGCACCTATGACGCGTCGATGAGCCTGGAGGCGCTGAATTTCAAGGTCAAGGCCGGGCGCGCGCTCAACATCTGATCGTCCGACGGGTCACTGCGTGATCGCGATCATCGCGCCGGGCCGCAGCCAGCGCATGATCTTGACCAGGGTGCCGTCGTCGATGGCCACGCAGCCCGCGGTGGGTCCCCCATCGGTGCTGTGCACGAAGAACGCGCCGCCCTTGCCGGGGATGCGTTCCTTGTTCACTCCCATGACCACCGCGTGGGCGTACTGCGGGATGTCGAGGTTCTCGGTGCCGGCGCTCAGCGAGGTGTCGAACGGGCAGTTCGCCTTGTCGCACACCTGCATGGTGTTGTAGGTGGGGCTCTTCATGTCGCCGTCCCACCAGTGGTTGGGCCCGACCTGGACGTAGCGCAGACCGCCGCCGGGGTTCGGTTGGGTGCCGAAGGCGAAGTCGAGCGTGTAGACGCCTTTCGGCGTCATCATCGAACCGTCGAAGTGGTTGGGCGACATGCCTTTTGCGCCTATCTTGGCGGGGATGCCGACACCGCCGGCCACCGGCTGCCAGCCGGCCGCGGTGCGCTCCCACACGTCGAGTTTGGCGTCCGAGCCGCCGGTGCCGGTGACGGCGAGCACCTGGGTCGCCGGGCCGACCGAGTTTGCGAACCACGGCGCGAATTCGGCCGAAACGCGCGGCGCGGCAGGTGCAGCTAGCAGCGCGACGATGCCCAGCGCAACCGTCAGGCAGCGCAGCATGTTTCGGAGTCGGTCAGGGTGCGACGCTGTCGGCATGCACCAACTGTGCCATCCATGACCGCCAGCGCGGCGCTTCTGCGCCTGCAATGTCGGTCGCGGTGTCGCCGTACAGGTACACGGTGACCGAGAGTCTCACCCGGTCGCCGGACAGGCAGCCGCCCACCACTGCGACCCCGGGGGCGGGGGAATCCAGCCGGACCATCACGTTGCGGAACTCCGCGGTGTGGTGCACACATTCGACTGTGCCGGCAAGCTGGGGAACGCCCGGCGGGGTGGCATACCGGTGACCGACGTCGAGTCCCGCGATACCCACCGCGGACGCCAGATCCGACCACGCCCGGACCATGTCTCCCGGATGCTCGACGGCAGCGAAGACGTTGGCGGCGCGCTGCCCGGCGAAGTCACGCAGATACACGCGCAGCACGTCGAAGAAGCCGGGCCAGCCAGTCTCGAACGTCTCCATCTCGTCGTCCCAGTCGTCGCGGTCGGTGAACAGACTGTGCACCATGCGCACCACGCAGCGGTCGCCGGAGTGACTGGTGATGACCACTTCGGTCGCCAGCGGCGGTGCGTCGCCGCTCCAATCACGCTCCTCGTACCCGAGTCGGCTGGGAGGCTGCCACTCGGTGACCACCGCAGAGCTGGTGACTCCGCCACCGAAGTCGAATTCGATTGCACCGCCGACACGTTCGTCGACCGACGTGGGAGTGAACCATGCACTCATCCCGGGACCGGTGGCGATCGCGTGCCACACCTGCTCGGGCGTGCCGGGTACAAGAAACTCCATCTCGACCCAGCGGTGTCCGTCGCCGTCCTTCTTCAATGCCATGTGACTACGTCCTTTTCTGCTCGGTGGCCGGCATCGGATAGGCGGTGAGCACCACGCGATGCGCTCGCCCGCCGGGGTCGGTTTCGTCGTGATAGCGCGCGGCCAGTGCGGTCACGGCGCGCGCCAGCTCCTCGGTGAACGCGGCTCGGTCCGCGGCCGACCGGAACGTCACAGCGGTGTCGATCGTCAACGTCGCAAGCCGCTTCTGGTTGTCGCGGGCCGCCCGGCACAGGTCGCCGACCTCGCGGACGGCGCGGGCCGCGACCGCGATGAGATAGCTCGCCGACACCCGGTCACGCGCCCTGCCCGGATCGGCCGCGACAGGACCGAGCGCGGCCGGCGAGACGACGTAGGACGCGGCCGTGGCGACCAGTAGCCGCTCGGTCAGTCCGCCCCAGCGGCGCTCACCGGCCGCAGCGACCAAGCCGTGTCGTTCCAGCGCACGCAGGTGGTAGTTGACCTTCTGTCGGGCGACACCGACCTTCGCAGCAAGAGCCGCGGCCGAGGCCGGCTCGGACAGTTCCGCCAGCAATCTGCTGCGCATCGGGTCCAGCGCTGACGCCGCCGCGGACGGGTCGGCGATCACCTCAACGTCCAGCACGTCGCCATCGTCACCTTGACAAAGTTATTTGTCAATGGCGGGTGCCACGTAGGTTGGGCGTCATGGAGCTTTTGTCTGTGCGGCGTCGCGGCCGTGGGATTCGTCAGATCGGGGCCGGCCTCGGCACACTGGACCGCGAAGTCTTCGAGGCCGTGGCGGAGTCGCCGAGCCCGTTGCTCGACGCGGTGATGCCAACGCTGACCAAGGCCGCCGACCACTCCAAGCTGTGGTTCGCCATCGCCGCCGGGCTGGCGGCGTTCGGCACACCGGCGGCGCGGCGCGGGGCCGCCCGCGGGGTGCTGAGCCTGGGGGTGACGAGCCTGGTCACCAATCAGGGCGCCAAGCGGATCTGGAAGCGGGAGCGGCCGAACTGGATCATCATTCCGCTCGCGCGGCGGACACGCAGATATCCGACCTCGAATTCGTTGCCGTCCGGGCATTCGGCCAGCGCCGCCGCGTTCGCCGTCGGGGTCGGCTTGGAGAGCCCGCCGCTGGGGCTGGGGCTGGCGCTGCTGGCCGGGATGGTCGGGATGTCACGGGTTGCGACCGGCGCGCACTATCCCGGCGACGTGCTGGCCGGCCTGGGCCTCGGCGCGGGTATCGCGGTTCTCGGCGCGCGCGTCGTCCCGCCGGTCGTGGAGACCCGACTGCCCACCGCCGACCCGCTGCGGGTCGAGCAGCCCGCCCGGCCGGACGGTAAGGGAGTCACCCTGGTCATCAACCCGGCGTCGGGCAGCGGGACGGGTGCGCGGGTGCTCGACGAGGTGCGCGAGGCGCTGCCGCAGGCCGAGATCGTGGAACTCGAAGAGGACGACGACGTGGTGGAGGTGCTGAAGTCGGCCGCACAGCGCGCCGAGGTGCTCGGCGTCGGAGGCGGTGACGGGACGGTCGCCACGGCGGCGGCGGTCGCGGCGGGCGCCGGCCTGCCGCTGGCGGTGTTCCCCGCGGGCACGTTCAATCACTTCGCCAAGGACATCGGCTGCGACACGGCGGCGAAGACCATCCAGACCATCCAGCAGGGCTCGGTGTCGTGCGTGGACCTGGTGTGCCTGAACGAGAAGCAGATGGTGGTCAACACCGCCAGCATCGGCGCCTATCCGCAGTTCGTGGCCACCCGGGAGAAGCTGGAGCACAAGATCGGCAAGCCGTTGGCCGGCATCTACGCCATGTTCCACACCCTGCGCCGTGGTCAGCCGGTGCGGATCGCCTACGACAACAAAACCCTGCAGACGTCGTTGTTCTTCCTGGGCAACTCGACCTACCTGCCGTCGGGCTTCGCGCCGTCGCGACGCACCCGGATGGACGACGGCCTGCTGGACGTCCGGATCCTGGAGACCGGCAAGCGGCTCAGCAGGCTGCGCATCCTGACCGCGGTGATCTTGGGCCGGCTGGAGCGCAGTCCGCTCTACCACGAGATGCGGGTGCCGAAGTTCTCATTCCGCTCGGTGGACGGCCCGACGGTGCTGGCCCTCGACGGGGAGGTCGGCACCGAGGTGACCGAGGCCACCTTCAGCGCGCAGTATCGAGCTCTGCCGGTCTTTCGGCCGCTGCCGTGAACGGCGGCACCAGCAGCAGGCACGCAACGAAGTAGGCGTACCCGAGAGCCCATCCGGCGATCACGTCCGAGGGGTGGTGCACGTTGAGCACCACCCGCCCGGCACCGACGGTCAGCACCACGAGGACGCCGAGGGCGACCAGCCAGCCGCGCCACACCGGACGGACCACCGGCAGCACCACGGTCAACAGCGCCGCGACCGACGCCATGACTCCGAGGGCGTGGCCGGACGGGAACGACGACGACAGCGCGGACACCATCGCGGTGTCCGGTCGCGGCCGGGCGGCGATGTATTTGGTGAGCTCGGTGAGCACGCCGCTGAGTTCGACGGTGAGCAGCAGGAAGACCGCGAGCCGGAGGTGGCGGCGGATCAGCGCGATCACGATGACGATCAGTACCACCAGGCGGAACGCCCCGGGGCCGAGGACGGTACAGAAGACATCCCAGGCGGTCACCCACCCGGGGCGGGTCTCACCGAACCGGAACGCGGGGTCGAGCGCGTCGGCGTCGATGCCCGCCAGCCACGGCCAGCCCTGGACGAATCCCACCCACATCAGCAGATACACCGCGATGGCGGCGGCGGCACTGGCGAGCAGCCATCCGGTGCGCAACTTCACCTGACAAGCTGTACCACCGGCGTGCTGAGCTACCGTTCGGACATGGCCGTATTTCTGCGGAAGCTGTTCCGAATCGGCAAGCTTCCCAGCGCGTTGCGCGCGGAGGTCGAGGCCGAGGGCGTGCTGTTCCTGTCCGAGTACGTGGCTGTGACGCGCCGGTTCCGGGGCGCCGTGCCCGGGCTGCGCTCCAGCGGCAGCATCGCCAGCTATGTCGGTTCACTCGTGGTGACCGAGGAACGGGTGCTGGCCACGCTGTCGTCGCTGCCCAAGCTGGCGGGCCGGACCATCGACGTGCGTTGGGACGCCCCGCAATCCGGCGCGGTGACCGCCGAACTGTCAGAAACGGGCCTGATGCTGGACGTGGATGTCGCCGCCGTGGACCCGCGCTGCTCCGGGGAGCTGTCGCTGCACTACAAGGAGCGCATTCCTCCCGACGTACTGGCGCGACTGCCCCGGAGGACGCTCGCCTATGACGTGCCGCCGGAATTCGTGTTCCGTGCCGTCGGGGTGCCGTACCACCCGTAGGCAGCCGTCAGGCCACCGCCATCACCCGGTAGCCGTCCCACACACTCGGGTATCTCGGCCGCCACGGTGTCACCGCGCGCAGCCGCGCATTGCTCACTCGCAGTGACCTAGTCATCGAGGTCGCGCGATCCCCCGCCAGCAGTGCCGTCCGGCCCGGCGGGTGCAGCCAGGGTTTGACGCCTACGGCAGCTGCCATCGCCGCGCTGTTCTGTTTCGCGGTGACGGGGCAGTCGTCGGCGACGTTGTAGGTGCCGGGCGCTGCCTCCAGGGCGGCGACGACCGCCGCGGCCGCGTCGGCCAGGTGAATTGAGGACATGTAGCTGTCGGGCCGTCCCGCCTGAAACGCGATGTGGCGGCGGGCCAGCGCCATGATCGTCTCGCTGTGGGCCGCACCTGGTCCGTAGAAGAACCCGAATCTGAGGATGATGGACGCACCGCCGTTCTGGCCGAACCTGCGACTGCTCGCCTCGGCGCCGTGGTTTCCCACCGCGATCGGGTAGTGGTCGACCGGCCAGGTCTCGTCGATCCACCTGGTGCCACCGTCGCGGTAGATCATCGACACCGACTCCTGCACCACGCGCTCGACGCCCGCCGCGATCGCCGCGTCGACGAGTGTCGCCGACCCCTGGATCCGGATCCGGTGGCACTCCTTCCATGCCGACTTCAGCATGAAGCGCTCGGTCGACGGCAACGACGACGCCAGGTTCACCACTGCGGCGTGCCCGCGGAACGCCGCAGTCAGCGCGTCGCGGTCGAACAGCGACACCTGCACCGCCGTGGCGCCCTGCCGTTGCAGCGCCTGCGCTTTCGCTTCACTGCGCGCCATGGCCGTCACCTCGTGACCGGCGGCGACCAACGCGGGCACCGCATACCCACCGATTGCTCCGGTGCCGCCGGTGACGAAGACCCGCATGCTCGTCACGCTAGCCCGCGGTTCAGCACGGCGGGCCCCCGTTCCGGGGTTCCAGCAGCGCCTCGTTCTCGCGGCGCTGCTCGGCGAGCCGCTGGGCTCGTGCCTGGACGCGGGCCTGGGTGCGCCGCGGCATGCCCAGACCGGAGAGCCGACCAGGGGTCGGCACCCGATCGGACGCGGCGACGGCGACCGGGGCGGTCGGCCGGCACAGCGCCGGGAACAGCACCCTGCTGCCCGGCCGGGTGGTCACCACCTGGCCGCCCGGCGACGTCCACACGACGGTGCCGTCCGGTGACTGGACATCGCGCCAGCCCCAAAAAGTCTCGAGCAAGTGGTGTTTTCGACACAGCGCTTTCAGATTCGACGCCTGTGTCGGGCCCACCGGATAGGGAATCGTATGGTCGAGATCGCAACGATCGGCAGGCACGTCGCAGCCCGGGAACCGGCACGTCAAGTCGCGGCAGCGAACGAAGTCGGCCAGCTTCGCCGACGGGACGTACCGCGACTCCGGTGGTGACTGTCCCGGATGGATCAGCCGCCGGATCGTCGCCGTCTTGGCCACCACGGCCGCCAGCAGCGGCGCCGGCAGCACCGCTCCCCCGAGGGTCATCCCCGGATTGGTCTTCGCCGGGCCCCATCCCTCGGGAGAAGCAAGCAAATCCCGGCCCGTTCGTTGCTCGGGCTCGGGCACGTGCTCGCCGTGGGCGGTGAACGGGGTGTCGTCGCTCAGGCTCTCTTCTTCGGCGATCACAAGTACCACCACCGCGCTCGGGGCACGCCCCGCGGCTGGGCAGTCATCGGTGCCGCACAGACACGTCAAGCGGTCCGCCTTGGCCGACATCGCCCCTATCGCCGCCGCTCGTCGCTGATCCCTATTTCTGGGGTCTCGGTTGCAGACGCTGCCGGCCAACTCGTCGAGCCGACGATCAAGAGCCTCTCCGTCATGCTCATGCAGGACCGCCTCGACGTAACACACTCCGGAACCGTTCTCGGCCGGTGTCGCATCGACATGGCACGACCTCGACGAGCCCTCCGCCCGCACCACAGCGGCAGGGTCGAATCGGTCGACCCAGTAGTCGATTTCGCTCTCCTGCTTGGCCTTCGACAGCGATCCCCACGCGGTGATTTGAGCAGCGATCTCCACATCGACCTTCGCCCTGGCGTCCGGGTCGGCGATCAGCCGGGTGCGTCTCACCGCAGCTCTGGCGAGCCGGTACGAGATCGCGCCGGTGGCAAACACTTCGGCCACCCGCGGCATCCGCTGCCGCAGCGACCATGCGTCGAGAAGCTCGTTGGAGGCCACGCCGGGCGAAACGTTCTGCGCCGCGGCCACCTCGGCCGACACCGCATCCCAGTTGTCCAGGCACCACTGCTCGCGCTCGGCGCTGCCCTTGTCGGCGAGCTTGGACTCCAGCACGTCCGCCATCGCGGACAGCCGGCGCGCCACCGCCGCGTTCTCCGCGCGCGCCCACGCGCCGATCGCCGCGGCACCACGCGACCGCAGCGCTTCGGCCGCCAGTTCTTCGAACATGCTTTCGATAGTAGTGGGCCTCAGGCCCACCCAGACGGCTAACTTATCCGGCTGTGGATAGATTCGGGTTTGGGGATAACGCGCCCTAGCGTCGGAAAGGACCTCCGTGACCACACCGCACCGAGACAACGTCTTGCTCGTGCACTGGCATGACCTCGGCCGCCATCTCGGGGCCTACGGGCACACCGACGTCCGTAGCCCACGACTCGACCGACTGGCCAAAGAGGGCATCCTGTTCACCGCCGCCCACGCGACCGCCCCGCTGTGCAGCCCGTCCCGGGGGTCGCTGTTCACCGGCCGCTACCCACAGTCCAACGGGCTGGTCGGGCTCGCGCATCACGGCTGGGAGTACCGCGCGGGAGTCCGCACCCTGCCGCACATTCTCGGTGAGAATGGTTGGTATACAGCTCTTTTCGGAATGCAGCACGAGACGTCGTTCCCGGACCGGCTCGGCTTCGAGGAGTTCGATGTGTCCAACTCGTACTGCGAGTACGTCGTCGAGCAGGCCACCCGCTGGCTCACCGACCCGCCGGACAAGCCGTTCCTGCTCAGCGCCGGGTTCTTCGAGACGCACCGGCCCTACCCCCACGACCGCTACCAGCCGGCCGACCCGCACGCGGTCTCCCTGCCCGAATACCTCCCCGACACCGCCGACGTCCGCCAGGATCTCGCGGACTTCTACGGATCGATTTCCGTCGCCGACGCCGCCGTCGGCCAGCTGCTGGCCACGCTGGAAGCCACCGGCCTGGACCGCAGCACCTGGGTGGTCTTCGTCACCGACCACGGGCCGGCGCTGCCCCGTGCCAAGTCCACGCTCTACGACGCGGGCACCGGCGTCGCACTGATCGTCCGGCCGCCCCGGAACGCCGACGTCACACCTCGGGTCTACGAGGAACTGTTCAGCGGTGTCGACCTGGTCCCGACCCTGCTCGAGCTGCTCGGCCTCGACGTTCCGCCGGACGTCGAAGGACTCTCGCACGCAATGCAATTGACGGCTCCCGACGAGCAGCCGGTCCGAACTGCGGTCTACACGATGAAGACCTACCACGACTCGTTCGACCCGATCCGGGCCGTCCGCACCAAGGAGTACAGCTACATCGAGAACTACGCGCCGCGACCGCTTCTCGACCTGCCGTGGGACATCGCCGACAGCGCGCCGGGGCGTGAAGTCGGGCCGCGGGTCCGAACCCCGCGTCCTGAACGTGAGCTCTACGACCTGACCAACGATCCCACCGAGCAACACAATTTGCTGGGCGCAGAGGTCAGCGATACCGCCGACGCCGTGAGCACCGAGTTGGCACTTCTGCTCGACACCTGGCGACAGCAGGTCAAGGACGTCATTCCGTCGGACTTCGTGGGCACCCGTATCGCCGACCGCTACACCCAGACGTATGCGCGAGTTCAGGGGATCCAAATCCCAAGCCGCTCAGCGAATGCCGCTGAGTGCGGCATCGACCACGCTCGCAGCTCCACGCAAGAGTTCGACTCACGCTGATCGCAAATACCAGGGCTGCCGCGCTCCCGGTTTCCGGTTAAGCTCTCGCGCATGTCAGCCAGTTCGACGGCGTATCTCGTGCTCGCGTCTCAGCGCAGCGGCAGCACGTTGCTGGTCGAATCCCTGCGCGCCACCGGCGTCGCCGGCGAGCCCGGCGAGTTCTTCCAGTACCTCCCGACGACGAGTCAGTCACCCCAGCCGCGGCAGTGGTTCGAAGGCGTCGAGGACGAGTCGATCCTGCGTCTGCTGGATCCCACCGACGAAGGCAAGCCCGACCTGGCGCCACCGGAGATCTGGCGGGACTACATCCGCACCGTCGGGCGTACGCCGAACGGGGTGTGGGGCGGCAAGCTGATGTGGAACCAGACCCCGCTTCTGCTCCAGCGGGCCGCGGGTCTGCCGGACCGCTCCGGCACCGGACTGCTGTCGGCGATCCGTGACGTCGTCGGTAGCGACCCAGTGCTGATTCACGTTCACCGCCCCGACGTTGTGTCCCAGGCGGTTTCGTTCTGGCGCGCGGTGCAGACGCGGGTCTGGCGCGGACGGCCCGACCCCAACCGCGACGCGCGCGCCGAATACCACGCCGGCGCCATCGCGCACGTCGTCAGGATGCTGCGCGAGCAGGAGGCAGGGTGGCGTAACTGGTTCGCCGAGGAGAACGTCGAGCCGATGGAGGTGCCGTATCCGGTGCTGTGGCGCAACCTGACCCAGGTCGTCGCCGAGGTGCTGGAGAAGCTCGGTCAGGACCCGCGTCTGGCCCCGCCGCCCGCACTGGAACGGCAGGCCGATCAACGCTCTGACGAATGGGTCGACCGGTACCGCGCCGACGCGGAGAGGGAAGGGCTGCCGATCTGACCGGTCACTTCACCTGGGCGACGACGAATACCCGGCGGAACGGAAAGAACGTGATTCCGTCGGCGCGTTTCGGGTAGTGCGCGTCGAGTACCGGACTCAACTCGGCGCGGTACCGCTGCCAGGCGCCCTCGGTCAGCCGTTCCCGTACCTGGGTTAGCGCGGTACCGGTGATCCAGTCCAACACCGGTGTTTCACCGCGCAATTCGTGTACATAGGTGGTCTCCCAGGCATCCACGGCACAACCGGCGTCGGTGAGCAGACCGGCGTACTCGGCCGGGGTTCCCACCACGTCCGCGTCCCGCCACGGCATGTCGGCCAACGCCTCGGCGAACGGGTCGCGACGGGCCACCTCCCGGATCGCGGCGTGCGACGGGGCCTCGAAGTTGCCCGGCACCTGGAACGCGATCCACGACCCGGGTTCCAGCTGCCCGGCCCAGCGCACCAGCAGATCGCGGTGTCCGGGCACCCACTGCAGCGCGGCGTTGGCGATCACCACGTCGGTGCCGGGTTCGGGCGCCCAGTCCGCGATATCACCCAGACGCGCGTCTACCCCACGTTCGCACGCCGCGGCCACCATCTCCGCAGAAGTGTCCCAGCCCGCCACCTGCGCGTCCGGCCAGCGCATGGGCAGCACCCCGGTCAGATTGCCCGGGCCGCAGCCCAGGTCCACCACCCGGCGCGGGGCGTCGGCCCCGACCCGGGCCAGCAGATCGAAGAACGGCCGCCCGCGGTGGTCGGCGAAACTCAGGTAGACGTCGGGGTCCCACATACCCGCCGATTCTGCTCCCCCACGGCGGTGTCATCATCGACTCGATGGATGAACCCGAATCGGTCCGGCGGATATGGCAGGCTCTCGGCCTCCCCGGCATCGTGGATGTGCACACGCACTTCATGCCGAAGAACGTGATGGACAAGGTCTGGCAGTACTTCGACGACGCGGGTCCGCTGATCGGCAGGCCGTGGCCGATCACCTACCGCAGCGACGAGAACGACCGGTTACGCACCCTGCGCTCGTTCGGCGTGCTGGCCTTCACGTCGCTGGTCTATCCGCACAAACCCGAGATGGCGGCGTGGCTGAACCAGTGGGCGGCCGGCTTCGCCGCGGACACCCCGGACTGCCTGCACACCGCGACGTTCTTCCCCGAACCGGGCGCCGCCCGGTACGTCACCGCCGCGCTCGACTCCGGCGCCCGCGTGTTCAAGGCGCATGTCCAGGTCGGCGGCTACGACCCGGCGGACCCTCTGCTCGACGCCGTCTGGGGCGTGATCGAGGACGCCGGCGTCCCGGTGGTCATCCACTGCGGATCGGGCCCGGCCCCCGGCCAGCACACCGGGCCCGCTCCGATTCGGGCCGTCCTCGACAGGCATCCCCGGCTGCGGCTGATCATCGCCCACATGGGTGGCCCGGAATATCGCGAGTTCCTGGATCTCTGCAACGAATTCGAGCAGCTGCACCTGGACACGACGATGGCGTTCACCGGCTTCATGGAGGAGAAGATGCCGTTCCCGGACGCCGAGTACGGCCGGCTCCGCGACATGGGGCACCGCATTCTGTTCGGCAGCGACTTCCCCAACATCCCGTACGGCTACGCACATGCACTGTCCGCACTCACCGAGTTGCCCGGGGTGGACGATTCCTGGCTGCGTAACGTGTTCCACGACAACGGGGTTCGGTTGTTCGGCCCAACTGGGCCCGACACCGGGGCTACCATCGGGCCGCAACCGGTGAGAAAGGCGGCGCCGTGACCGAATCGCAGGCTCCCGTGGAGGCGCCGCTCATCCCGGTTCCCGACGTCCCCGGCGCCGACGCCACCGCCCGCGGTCTGCCGCGCCGGGTCGACCTGACGTGGCAGCAACGCCTGATCGTGGATTCGTCCGCGATCGCCGACCTGGCGCTGCGCACGTCGATCGCGTCGCTGCTCAGCGCCACGATGGTGCCGTCGGTGGCCGGCGCCCTGCGCAGATCGGACACAAGGGCCGAGCGTGAGCATCTGCGCTTCTACGCCGAGCTCGCCGCCGCCCAGGATCCGCAGACCTCGTTCCCGGCGCCGCAGTCGCCGCCCCGGGTGTCGTCGCGGCCCGCCAATCCGGTCGCGGAATGGGTCGCGCGCGGCAACGTCCGCAACATCCGCTTCCAGAGCAGCTTCCAGGCCGTCAACCCCGCACTGCGCGACCAGTGCGCGGGATTCGTCCGCAACAACGTCGTCCACGCTCAGCACTGGCGCCACGACGACGGCCCGCGCCCGACGCTGTGTCTGATCCACGGATTCATGGGATCGGCATACCTGTTCAACGGGTTGTTCTTCTCGCTGCCCTGGTTCTACCGCAGCGGTTACGACGTGATGCTGTACACGCTGCCGTTCCACGGCCGGCGCGCCGAGAAGTACTCACCGTTCAGCGGGCACGGCTACTTCGCGCACGGCATGGCGGGCTTCGCCGAGGCGATGGCGCAGGCGGTGCACGACTTCCGTTCGGTGATCGACTATCTCGAGTTCACCGGCGTGGACCGGATCGCGCTGACCGGGATGTCGCTGGGCGGATACACCTCGGCGCTGATCGCCAGCGTCGACGACCGCGTCCAGGCCGTCATCCCGAACGTCCCGGTCGTCACCCCGGACCGCACCGTGGACGAGTGGTTCCCCGCGAACAAGGTGGTGGCGCTGCGGGACTGGATCGCCCGCACCGACACCGAGCTCGTCGACGCGGCCACCATGTACTCGTCGCCGCTGAACTACCGGCCGCTGGTCCCGAAGGACCGGCGGCTGATCATCGCCGGCCTCGGCGACCGGCTGGCGCCACCCGAGCAGGCCGAGATGCTGTGGCGGCACTGGGATCAGTGCGCCTTCCACTGGTTCCCGGGCAACCACGTGCTCCATGTCAGCCAACCCGACTACCTGCGCCGGATGACCCGCTTCCTCGGCGGGTTCATGTTCGACTGAGCACCGGCGGCACCGGGCGGGTGGGACCGGGCAACCGCTGATCCGAAGCCGGTGCCAGCGCCGCCAACGCCGCGGCGTGCCGGCCATGTTGCGGGCTCAGCCCCGGCAGCGGCGCCCGGGCTCCCGGTCGTTGAGCGGTGCGCACGGCACAGGCCGCCGCGAACTCGGGTCGCGTTCTGTCCCCGGTGAATTCCACAGCGGTCCAGAGCTCGACCGCGTCGAGGTCCCGGACCGCCGAGAGCATGTCGTCGAGTGGTTCGTCGGAGACGAGCGCGTATGCGGCGAGGTAGCCCCGGCCGTCCTCGACACTGCGCCACCGCTCCTTGGCTTCATCCTGGAGCGGGACCGCCGCGGTATCGTCGACCGACACCTCCCACCCGGTCTCACGCAGGTGGTCGGCGAGCCGACGAGCCGCCAATTCTGCGGTGTCGCGCAACGGGATAGCAGCCGACCGGGCCGACAGCGCCGCGATGTTACCGGCCGCGCCGAGGGTGAGTCCGACCCAGGTGATCCGGGTTCCGTCCGCCTCCCGGCTTGTCACGCGGACCTTGTCGAACCTGATGCCGTAGCGGTCCAGGTAGCCGGCCACCAATGTCAATGCAGGCTCGGCGGTGTCCGATGGTTCAAGCCGTAGCACGACGGTGACGTACTCGTCGGACCTGGAGTCGTCGCGGATCCGTCCGCCCCGCAGCAGGATCGCCAACCGCCGGCCGACGATGGTCGTCACATACCGGCCGCGCCAGCGGGCGAACAAGACGATGACCGCAACCACGGCCACACCGAGCAGCCATCGGTGTGGAACGGTCTGCCACGGGTAGGCCATCACGGCCGGTACGACGAGCAACGCGGCCAGGGTGAGCCGGACGGTCATGACGACGTTTCCTTCCTTCTCGCGCTTGATACCGCTACGGCGAGCACCACGAGCGCCAGCACCCCGGCCCCGGTGAACGCGACCGCGCGCGGGACGGGATCATGCGGCGGCGGTGGCGGCGGTGCGGCGATCGGCTTGACCGCCGCGGGGTCGATGTCGTTGGTGTCGGGCACATTCCAGGTCAGCGCTGCCACGGGGTCGACCCGGCCGGCGCCGACGAGGTTCGACGGGGATCGGGCCGCCGACTGCGCCGTACCGGTCAGACGCTCGATCACCTGCCGTGCCGGCAGCTCCGGAAACCTGCTGCGCACCAACGCCGCGACGCCGGCCACGTATGCCGTCGCATAGCCGGTACCGCGAACGGGGTCGATCCGGTCCTGTTCTGCGGGCAGGCCGTTGGCCAGGCCGCCGGTGTCGTCGTTGCTCACGGACGTGATGTTCTCCCCCGGTGCGGCGATGCCGACCCAGGGCCCGGCCATCGTGAACGACGACGGCCGCCCGTCGGATCCGAGCGAACCGACCGACAGCACATACTCGTGCCACCACGCCGGTATCGACACGGCCGAAACCCCGGACCAGTTGCGCGGATCCGCCGGCAGCGCCGGATCGGAGGGCGGATTGGATTCGCATGCGGGACCGTTGTCGCCGGCGGCAGCGACGATCACCACATCCTTGTCGACTGCGGCGTACCGCAGTGCCGCGCCCAGCCCGTCCTGATCGAAGTTCTTGCCGACCGGCACACAGGTCACCGCGGAGATGCTGATCACCCGGGCGCCCTGGTCTGCGGCGCGCACAATCGCAGCCGCCATCGCCTGAGTGTCGAGTGCCGCGCGGGTGAGGGCCGGGTCCTCACCGCCATCACGGGGCGCGTACCGCGGCGATGCCACGCGGATCGACAGGATGCGTGCGTCCGGTGCGACACCCGAGAAGCCATCTGCGCCAGGCTGTCCGGCGATCAGTCCAGCGACGAGCGTGCCGTGCCCGTCGCAGTCGGTCAGGCCGTCCCCGGAGGCGACATAGTCACCGCCGGCCTCGACGTCGGGCAGCCGGGGTCCGGGCCTGACCCCGGTGTCGAGCACCGCGACGGTCTGCCCCTCGCCCCTGCTGTGGGTCCAGGCCTGGGACAGATTCAGCGCGGACGCATTCACGTCAGAGGCAAAGGGCTCGGTCCCCGGGATAGCGGTGCTCGTCACACACGGATTGCGTTGCGCCAGTGCCCCGATCGGGCCCGCGCTGCCGTTGGGGGTGGGGGTGGCGGGGTCGACCTGAGGCGGCGGAATGGCACCGGCCGGCGCTGCACCGACCGCCAGCATCGTGACCGTCACCGCCAGCGCGGCACTCGCACGCCGCATCAGAATCCGTTCAGCGCCCAGGCGAAAAGCCCGACGAGATAGGCCATCACCGGGATCACCGACGCGTCCACGGCGGCGGCGGCGAAGCCGAGCAGTCGGCGCATCGGCAGGGAGTAGGTCTCCGGTTCGGCGATACGCGGGTTCAACGCCGCCACCACCCACGCCGCGACGACGACGGCGAACGCGCCCGCAGCCCACCACGCCGCATCGTATCGGCCGGCCGCCGCGAAGACGGCGGACAGCACGGCCGAGATCAGGAACGGCTGAGCGAGCAGCCACGCCTTGCAGGAGGACGAATCCCACACGCGGGCACGCAGCACCGCACCGAGCGCGGTCGCGCCGACCAGGAACCATGCCCACGGCGACGTGCTGCCTTGGCCGGCGACGCCGGGCCACACGACGAACACCGAACCGGCCACACCGAGCAGCACACCGGCGGCGATGAACCCGGTCTGGTGCGCGTCGCTCGCACGGATGCGGCGCGGCAGGTCCTCGAGCACCCGGCGCGACGGCGCCGACGGTGCGGGGTCGCCCGGTGCGGGGATCACCGGCACGGGCAGCCGGGCGCAGATGGCCGACAACTGCGCCGCCTGCACCGTGACGATCAGCGCGACCACGATCAGGATGCAGCCGATGTGGACCGGCGTCAGGGTCCAGATCGCAGCCGCCGCGGAGACCAGCAGCACGCCGAGCGCGGACGCCGCCGCGGCGGTGAACAACGCGATGGCCCGCTCACCGACCGTGATGCTGATGATCGACCACGCCGCCACCCCGGCTGCGCCGAGCACGATATTCGAGGCGCCGAATTCGCCGGGCACTGCCAGTGTGAAGGCCGCGGCCACCGAGGGCAGCGCCGCAGCGGCAAGCGCGGCGGCCAACCGCGGCGAGTTGGCCCGGGCCACCAGCGCGCCCAGCACGGCGCCGACTGCGACCGCGCTGACCGCGAACAGGCCGATCATCGAATCGGTGAACACCCGGTGGGCGACGGCGAGGGCGGTGGCCGCCAGGGTCAGGGCGATCACCGCCGCGGTGGCGCCGCGCCGGATGTGCCCTTGTCCCCAGGGCTTCTCACGGGACGCCGAGAAGATCATCGCCGCGTCGGCGATGTCCTCGACGATGCGAGGCGCCGGCGGACCTGCTGGAATCGGCTGCAGCGCAAGCAGATCGCCGTCGACGACACCGACCGTGTTCAAGGTCGCGTCCAGGCTGAAGGGCGCACCGCCGATCGGTGCGAGGCTGAGTCGGCCTGCCGTGCCGTCGTCGTCGCTCGGCGTCACGATGCGCTGCACCGCCGGAACGATCTCGCGCAGCGGGAGATCTGCGGGCAGCGCGATCTCGGTGATGCGTCCGCCGCGGTCCGCGGCGTCCTCGTCGCCCACCGCGGCGGTGAGGACCGCGACGCGGACGATCGGCATCACGGCGCCGGCCGGGCCGAGGGTGTTGGTGTCTAGCGGTGGCATATCTCTTCTCTCTGGCTTCTGCTGTCGAAGTCTCTGGTGACGGACTGGTCGGGGAACCAGGGTCCGTCCGGGAGCGCAGCGGTCAGCCGCTCCACGGCGGCGGCCACGGCCACCGGCTCCCCGGGTGTGAACGTCGAGATCCACTCCCCGTCACGGGCTTTGGTCGGACTGACCAGCACTCGGCCCACCGCGGTGTCGACAACGCTGACACCGACGTCGGTGCTGACGCGGTGCCCGTCGCGATGCTGACCGGCCACGATCTCGACGTAGGTCCGGGCCTGTTCGAACGCGGCCACCACAACAGGGCGCGCGGACGGGGGGACACCGAGGTAGTCGAGCAGGTCCCGCGCCGTGGCACCCCTGCGGATCTGGTCGTCGGCCTTGGCCCCGACCCGGGCGGGCAGCGAGAACTCTGTGAACCGCGCGGGCGCGCGCCCCGACAGGCCGACGGTCAGCACCGGAACCAATGCCTGTGGATGGTCGATCTGCATCTCGGTCAGGGTGATCAGCCCGCCGCTGCGCAGCGCCACGACCGTGCGCATGGCGTCGCGGGCGATGATGCCGCGCAGCATCGCGCCGCGCTCCCCGACGAATCGGAGCTCCAACCACTGCGTGGGCCGGCACACCACCCGGATCCACCGCGCCACCGCGGGATCGATCACCCGGTCGGCAGTCATGACGCTCAGCCGGGCCAGCCGCTCGAACTGTTCCCGCTCGAACTGTGCCCGCTGTGAGTGGTCGCTGTAGGGCGGCGTGATCGCCAGCACCCACGGGAACGTTCCCGCCCCGAGGATGTCTGCGAGAAACCAGGCCGCGTCGGCGTTCAGCTCGACGGCATTAGCGTGCACGGCTACCGGTCAGCCCCACTTGGCGCCTTCGGCCTGATCGCGTGCGGCCATCGACGTTGTGTTCATCTCGTGGGTACTGGCCATCGCGCGGTAGGCCCGGACCAATTCCTCCAGGGCGCCGTTCCACTGCGCCTGCCAGGCCTGGTAGGTCATACCGGTATCGCCCTGCCAGGCGCTCTGCAGCGCGGTCTGCTCGCTGGCGATGTCAGCACCGACCGCGTGCAAGGCGCCGGCGTAGCTGTTCATCTCGCCGGCGTGCGCGAGCATCGCCGGGTAGTTGTACATGATCTGTGACATCGAGGTCTCTTTCCGCTGAGGTGTCGGTCGGCCGGGTCAGATGGCGGTGTAATTGCTTGCGGCGGCGGCATCTTCGGCCACGTAGGAGGCCGCTGCATCACCGATGTTGGCCTGCGCGAGGTCCAGAAGGGCGTTGATCTTGGCCGAGGCCTCCACGAAACGGGCGTGCGCGGCCTGAAACGCCGCCGACGACTCGCCCATGTGAAAGGCCTGGGCAGACTGCGCCGCCTGTTCGGCCTGGGCAATCGTGCTGCGCATCAGCGCGGCCTTGGCACCGAACGCCGCCTCGGAGGCGACCAGTTGCGGGATGTGAGCGTCCAGCATGCTCATTGAGAGTCCTTTCCATTGGATCCATCGTGGTGGTTGCGGTGCTCGTCGGGTTCGGTGTTCGGGTCCCACGTGCCCGGGAGCATCGGCGCTTTCGGGCCGCCGCCGAACGCGTCGCCGGCCAGCGTGGTCAGGCCGCCGGCCTGTTCACCGTCCTTTGACACGGTGCCGGCGAAACCCATCGGCCCTGCGCCGCGCTCGGTCGCCGCGATGCGGGGTTCCTGTCGTGCCGGCGGCTCGTCGTCGGGCTCAGGCTCATAGTCGGCGAACGCGTCGGCATAAGCGCGGCCGGTGATCTCGTCCTTCTGTCTGCGCCGGCGCTTGCGACGCTCGGCCGCCGAGGCGGCGATGCCCGAGGCCGCCGCCGGGATACCCGACGACGGGGCTTTGGCACTGCTGGAATCGCGCACTGTCGGCGAGAACCCCGAACCTGGGTCGCGGCCGGCCACCGCGTAGGGCACAAACGGCGCGGCCGCGGCGGCGGGAGCGCCCGGTGCCGGTGCCGTCCCCGTCGCCACCGTGCCCGCCGTCGCCGCAACGCCGCTCGGTGCCGGCGGAGCCGAGATGGCGACCGCGGGATTCGGCTGGTCGGCGCGGCTGGGAGCCGGCGCAGACGATGCGGCGGGTTCCTCGGCGGGTACTTCCGCGGCGGGCGCCGGAAGCCTTTCCAAGAGGTAGGCACCCACGCCGAGCACGATCGCCAGCGTGGTCGCCACCAGCGGCAGAAGAATCAGCGACGGGTACAGGATCGACGCGCCGACCCATGAGACCGCCTGGTAGGCCACGGCAGCCAGAAACGGGCCCCAGGTGATCAGAGCCTGCGCCGGGTTGGTGAGGAAGTCGGTGATGAGCCTGATCGTGTTGCCCAGGGGGTCGCTCAGGAAGTCGAAGATCGGCTCGAAAAGGAACCTCAGCACTTCGCCGTAGGCGCGGATGAGGTCGGCGATGATGTTGGACAGGTCGAGCGCCGACCCGGCCTCGGCGGCCTGCAGCTGGGCCCCCATCTGCGTCATGTCCGCCATCGCCCTGCCCGCCTCCCCGACGCCGGGTGCCAGCACGAACGGCGCGGGTGTGGCGGTCGGCGCGGCGGCCAGCGCGGCACTCGACACCGCCTGGTAGGTCGCCATGGTGGTGGCCGCCTGGATCCACATCCGGACGTAGTCAGCCTCGTTCAGTGCGATCGGAATGGTGTTGATGCCAAGGAAGTTGGTGGCCACCAGCACGGCGTGAGTGGTGTGGTTGAGTGCCAGCTCGGGCAGGGTGGGCATGGTGGCCAACGCGGTCGAGTACGCGGCCGCCGCGGTCTCGTGCTGCACCGCCGAGGCCGCGCCGGCCGCGCTCTGCTGGGCCAGCCATGCCAGGTACGGCGTGTGCGCGGCGACGTATTGTTCCGAGCTCGGGCCCTCCCACGCCCCGGCCTGTACGCCGGCCAGAATCATGCTGAGTTCCGCTGCAGCCGAGGCATATTCGGTGCTCAATGACTGCCACGCCGCCGCCGCGGCGAGCATCGACCCCGGCCCCGGGCCGCTGCTGAGCAGCGCCGAGTGCACTTCGGGCGGCAGTGCCATCCAGACCGGCGAAGTCATGCTCAGCCTCGGGCGATCAGGTAGGACGATGCGGCCATCGCGTCACCGCCGGCGTAGCTGGCGGCCGACTCGCCGACGCCGATGCCGGACCGCCCGAGTTCATCGACGCCCTGGGCCGCCACGGTCTGGTGTTCGGCGGCGTTGGCGCTGAACCCGGTGGCGGTCTGCAGGGACACCGCGTCGGCTGCCGGCGGCAACACCGCGGTGACCAGCGGCGCGGCGGCGGCGTGCGCCGCGACCATCCGGGCGGTCAGTGCCTCCACCGCCGCGGCGGCCGCCGTCAGGCCTTCGGGGACTACGCGCAGGGTCATCAGCTGTATTCCTTTCCGCTGTGGCCGGATCGGGCGGCCGTGTCCTCGGCGAGGGGGTTGACGAGCTGGACGAACGTCGGGCTGTCTGCATCATCGAGCAGCATCGCCCGCCCGGCCGGGAGCCGGGCGAACCGGTGGCCACGGATCTTGCCGCTGTCCTGGGGGTTGCCGGACAGCAGCAGCGTGGTGGCCTGCAGATCGTTGAGGCGCCGCAGTAACGGCGCGGTCATCACCGCGTGCGCCGAGCCGGCCGCGCGGGCGGTGACGATCACGCGCAGGCCCAGGTCGGCGGCCTGGGCCAGCAGTCCGATCAGCGGCGTCCAGGGACGGTGCCCCGCGAACGGGCCGCTGACGGCGGGACCGTCCGGGATCTGGTCGACGTCGTCGATGATCAGGTAGTGCAGGTGGTTGCCCGCACCGTTATCCGCCGCCCGCAAGTCCCAGCGACTCAGCTCCTGCGGGTTCAGACCTGCTGGTGGACGCCGCTTTTCGAGTAGCGCCGACAGTCCGAGCATGGCAGGGGTGATCCGGTCGATGTTGGGCGTGTACTCGTTGTCCGGGAAGAGCGGTTCGTCGACCAGCTGCAGCCGCCGGTCGATCACGGTGAACGCGACCTGGTCGGGGTGGGAGTTCTCCCGCACCGTGCGGATCAGGTGCCGCAGAAGGGTGGTCTTGCCGGTCTTGGCGTCGCCGAACACCATCATCAGCGGGTTGTCGCCGAAGTCGACGGTGACTGCGGCCAGGTCCTCTTCGCGCTGGCCGACCACCACCCGCTCGGCTGCCGGGTACAGCGTCGGGAACGCGGCCGGCGAGAGGTCGGTGGGCAGCAGCCGTACCGGCGGCGCGCTCTGGTCCGGGTAGCGGGCGTTGAGCGCGGGAATGGACTCCAGCGCCGGGTCGGCGAACAGGAAGTGCTCGGCGGCCATGGTGAGGCCACGCCCGGGCTGATCGGCGGGCACGCTCTCGGCGGGCCGGCGCAACGCTGCGTCCTTGGCCGCCACACGCACGTTGCTGTCGCGCGCGTCGTGCAGCCGCAGCTCCAGCCGCAGCCCGAGGCCGTCGCGCATCGCCAGCGGCACCTCGAGCCAGTTCGGAGTGGTGAGCACGACGTGGATGCCGTAGGACAGACCGGTGTTGACGAGCTCGGTCACCTTCGCCAGCAACGGGTTCCGTGCGTTGAACGTGTCGGTGTTGTCGCGGCTGAACGCGTACAGGTTGTCGATCAGCAGGAAGACCTCACCGTACCCGTCGCGATATCCGCCGTTGCCCGTGGTCGCGCCGTGTCGCTGACGGAGCCGCAGCAGCTGCTCGAGCTCGCCGAACGTGCGGCGGATCCGCTCGGGCTCCAGCGGGGAGGCCACGCTTCCGACGTGGGCCAGGTTCTCCAGCGCGCGCAGCTGGCCGCCTCCGTAGTCCAGGCAGTAGAAGGACACCTCGCCGGGGGCGTGCAGCGCCGCGGCCGACAGCACGAAAGTCTGCAGCGCGCTGGACTTCCCGGACTTCGGGCCGCCGTGGATCACCATGTTGGCCGCCGCCGACGTGGCGTCGAAGACGAGCGGGTCGCGGCGCATCTCGAATGGGCGGTCGATCTCGCCGAGCGGCCAGCGCCACTGCCGCGCACTGACACCGGAGCGCTCCAGCACGTCGCGCAGCGCGATCGGCTCGTCCAGCGGGGGCAGCCACAGCTGGGGTGCGCGGGGCCCGTACTGCGCGAGCTGTTCGCCGATCGTGGTGATCAGCTTCCTTGGGGGCAGCACCTCGACGTCTGCGCCGTCTTCGACGATGACCGTGTCGGGTTCGGGATCGACCCATCCCGCGCTGAAAAGCTGGGGTTTGGGGATCGCGTGCACCACGACGGACCTGTCGACCCGCGGCGGTTCATAGATGCCGTCGACGTAGGTGCTGCGGAACTTGATCGGCAGTGCGCCCGGTGCAGGCACCAGGAAGCCCTCGCCTTTGTGTTCGCGGCCGGACTCGATGTGATACGCGTCCTCGACACCGATGATCTGCCGGGACACGCTCGGGCTGGCCACCTTCAGACCGATGCGGTACGAGGTGTTCTTGTCGATGTCCTTGATCCGCCCCACGTCGAGCGTCTGCGACGCGAACAGCAGATGAATGCGGAACGAGCGGCCCTTGCGGGCCACGTAATCGAACAACTCGGCGTACTCGGGGTGTTCGGCCAGCATGAGAGTGAACTCGTCGGCGACCACGAACAGCGTGGGCAGCGGCGGCAGGTCATGGCCTTCTGCGATCGCGTTCTCGTACTCGGTGACCGAGTTGAACGCGCTGCCCTGGATCCGGCGGCCGCTCTCCTTGAGCAGCTGTTCGCGCCGGGCCACCTCACCGCGCAGCGTGTCGGCGAATCGATCTGCCAGCGAGCGCTTTTCGGCCATATTGGAGATGACGGCCACGACCTGCGGGAAGTTACGGAAGATGTCCGCACCGGCCTCACCCTTGAAGTCGGCGTAGATCACGATCAGCCGGTCAGCCGGGTGAGTCGTCAACAACGACAGCAGGATCGCCATCAGGGTCTGTGACTTGCCCGACCCGGTCATGCCGATCATCAGGCCGTGCGGGCCCATCCCGCCTTCGGCCTCGTCCTTGAGGTCGAAGATCAGCGGTTCTCCCGTCGCGGTCACCCCGATGGGTACCCGCAGTTCGTCGTCCCGGTTGCGGGGCGCCCACAGTGCCGCGACGTCGAGCGCCGACGCATCCGGAATGCCGAGCAGCGTCGTGAACGCCGCGCCCCCGGTGCTCGCGGACCGGCCGTGGTGCGGGTTGGAGTCCCAGCGGGCCAGCCGTCGCGCGACGTGCCGGGCGTCCTCGGCTGCCATCCGGTCAGCGGTGTCGACGTAGGGCGCCCAGCTTCCGTTCTGCCAGCGCGAGATCCGTCCTGCGGCGACGCGCAGGACGGGCCGCTCCGGATCGGAATACTGGTCGCGGTCGGGGTCCCGGTCGGTGCGGTGGATCACCGTCACGCCGGCCAGCCCCCGGCCGATGAACTGGTCGGGGTCGGCGTCGGGGTCGTCGAGCACGACGAGCAGGTGTTTGGCGTCGGCCGGGCCGTCCCCGGTGAACGGTCCCCGTTCGGCCAACGCCGGGGCCAGCAGCGCGCGCAGCGCGGCGGCGTCGGTGGCCAGATAGCGGGCCGTGCCGACACCGTCGACCTGTCCCGGGATATCGGTGTGCGGCAACCACTTCAGCCATGACCACGAGTCGGACTCCAGCCGCGCACCCGCGAAGGCGACGCCGAGCACCGACGGGTCGTGCCAGGTCACGGCCTGGGTGAGCCAGGCCCGCACCGCGCCGACGACCGCGGCGTCGTCCCCGGTCACGGTGATCCGTGCGACCCTGGTCAGGTCGAGGCCCGTGGGCGCGTCGTGGACGGTGCGCTGGGTGTCGAGAAGGCTTCGTAACGTGCTGTGCGACACCGGTTCCAGGTCGATCTCATCGGCTGTGTCCTTGACCCGCAGCGTGGTGGCCAGCGGCTGGTCGTGCAGTCCGGCGCGCAGCACCAGGAAGTCGGGGTCGTGCGGATCGCGTTCCCACTGCCGGCGGGTTCCCGGGACAGCCACCAGTGCAGCCGGTTCCGGATGCGACCACTGTAGCGCCGCGCGCTGTCCGTCGGCATGCGCGCGTACGTTGTCCCGCACCACCGACAAGTAGCGCAGGTAGTCGGCGCGTTCGGCGTCGACCTCCTCGGTGCGCATCTTGTTGTCGGTCCCCCGGTACAGCGCGGTCGCGGCGAGCAGCAGCACGAACGGGAAGAACAGCATGGTCGGCGATATCATCCGCAGCCCCGTGGCCACGAGCGCGACGATCATGCCGACGATCAGGATCACGATCAGGTACGGCAGCGCCCGCCGCAGCAGCGACGGCGGGACCACCCGCGGCAGCTCCGGGGGCGGCTCGATGGTGATGGTACCTTTCGGGACCGCCGGCGCCGGCACCCGCTTGCGGTGCTCGAAGATCAGCCTGCTCATGGTTTCTCCAACGCAGAGGTGGTCTCCAACCGGGCCGGTGCCGGGTTGGGGGCCAGCGAATCGTGGGCCAGCAGCGCGTCGGTGCGCGACAGCGTCGGGCCGGCGGCGAACTGGGACAGCACCGACGACGGGATGGGCAGCGGCGCGGTGGTCAGCCCTAGCGCGGCCACGGTGTCGATTTCCCCTTCCGCGGCGCCGCCGCCCGTGTCGATGCCGTAACGCACCCCGGTGTCGCTGATCCAGAACAGCGCGCCGCCGCTGTCGACGAAGTAGCCGGTGCCGGGCGCAAGCGCGACCCGGTCGGCGGGACCGCCGGGGGTTCCGGAGCTGACCAATTCCACGGTGCGCACCCCGTCGGCGACCGGCAGCACCGCTCCGGACAGCAGTGTCAGGGAACTCTCCTGTGCGCCTTCCGGTTTGGACCACGCCGCACAGATCACCGGGTCAACGGTCGCGTCGACGAGCGTGATCCGCTGCGTGGGATAGGCCCCGGTGTCGATGCCGGTGGCCTCCGGGATCCTGGCGACGACGTCTGCGTCGAGCCGCGGCGGCTGTGCGAGACCGTAGGAGTTCGCATTGCGCAGGATCGCGGCCACCACCGGCGAAACCGGCTGCAGACCGTCGGCGAGAACCACATGGTGGCGGATCGCGTTGTCGGTGTCGTAGGACACGACGACCGCGCCGACCGGAAGCGGTTCGGGCAGCGGGGCGGCCGACGGCAGTCCGGCTCCCGGGATCGCCGGGACGGTCAGCTGCGGCGCCTCCGGGATCGCGTTGAACAGCCCCGTTGCGATCGGTTGCGGCGCAGCGACATCCACGCCGATGCCGAGGCCGCCGGTGACGGCGCGGTCGGCGAGGTCGATCGGGCTGCGCCTGCCGTCCCACAACAGCCAGGTGCGGCCGCCGTTCTCGACGAGCGCCGCGTGCCCGGCAGGCAACGCGGCGGCACGCTCGCCGCCCTCGGCGGGGCGGCCGGCGATCACGGTGACACCGGTGACCGTGCCGGCGACCGCGTCGCAGACCGTCCAGTACGCGTCGCGGGTGGTGTTGGCAACCATGCGCTCCGGCGCCCCCGGGATGCCGATCATGTTCCCGCGCGGGAAGCGGTCGAGCTCGCTGCTCTTGACCATGGCCGGGTTGTCGGGACGACCGGTGATCAGGCGGGCCGAGGTCAGGTTCAGCACCGGGTGCAGCTGCTCGCCGAGCCGGACGTACAGCGCCGCGGTGTCGCGGTCGGCCAGCACCGCGTCGGTGCCCGCCGCCCCCGACGGACGGATCAGAGAGAACAGGAAGCAGCCGATCAGTCCGGTGACCAGGATCAGCGCGCCCACGAGCACGGAGCGGGACTGGGTGCGCAGCGGGTCGACCAGCATCCTGGTGTCGTGCAGTGCTACCCCGGATGCGATGCGGCGCATGACGAAACGCCAGCCGGTGACCTGGTGACGGGTCACGAAGCCGCGCCGGTAGGCGACGCGGTCGGGATTCTCGTTGTCGGGGGTGCGGGAGGCGAACGAGCGGCGCTCCTCCTCGGGCGTACTCACCGCTGCTCCGAAAGCTCTTGCGGCATGGACAGACCGAGCCCGCGCAGCAGCGGGCCGGCCGAGTTTGACATATCGGTGGCGGTGATCGTCATCAGCTCGTCGTCGGTGAAGTCGTCGTGGTCGGAATGATCGAGCCGGTACTCACGCTCCTCCTCGGAACGCTCGACGAGGTTACGCACGAAGCGGCCGTTGCCGGCGATGTCGAGGCTGCGTCGGTTCACCCCGTTGGCGTCCGGCGTGGTGGCCTGCGCCAGGTACTCGAACAGACGCTCCATGTCCCTGCGGGCCGCGTCCTCGAAGCGCGAATCACGCTTCTCGGCCATGCGTGTGGCGATTTCGACGAGCTCCTTTCCTGAATAGGACGGGAAGTCGATGCTTCGGGTGAACCGTGACCGCAGACCCTCGTTGGTGTCGAGAAACGTGTCGAGGTCCTTGCGGTAGCCGGCGACGATGACGACCAGCCGGTCGCGGTCGTTCTCCATCCGGGCCAGCAGCGTGTCGATGGCCACCAGGCCGAAGTCGTTCTTGGCTCCGGTGGAGACCAGCGCATAGGCCTCATCGAGGAACAGCACGCCGTCCAGTGCGCTGTCGATGATCGCGTTGGTCTTGGCCTCGGTTTCACCGATGTGCTGACCGATGAGGTCGGCGCGGTGCACCTCGCGCACGGTCTCCTTCTTCAACAGGCCCAGACCGCAGTAGATCTTGGCGACCACGCGGGCGATCGTGGTCTTACCGGTTCCGGGCGGGCCCGCGAACACCAGGTGGTTGGTGCGCTGGGCGACGGCCAGGCCGCGCTCCTGGCGGCGGATCGCCATGGCGACCGAGCTTTTCAGGCGGGCCACCTGATACTTGACCTCGTCGAGACCGATGAACTCGGCGAGCTCGGCCTCGGCCTCGACGAGCAGGTGAGCCTTGCGGTCCTTCGCGCCTGGGTCGACGAAGTCCGCCTCGCCGGGTTCGGTGTCCGGGTCCCACGGGTTGCTGCGCGCCTCGATGCGCGCCGCCGTCGTGGTCGGGATCCCGAAACTGTTGTCGGACAACGCCTCTTCGATCTCTGCGTTCTCCGGATTGGCGGCGTAGAGCTCCTGCAGCAGCTCGTGGGCGTCCTCGTCCTCACCCTGGGCGCGCAGCGCCAGCGCCTTGACCAGCGCGCCGTCCACGGCCGCGACGGCCACGGGCCCTTCGGGCCGCTCCAGGTGGGACAGCGCGGGGGCGAACATGCCCAGCCGGGCCAGCGCGGTGCCGAGTGCGACGCGGACCGCGTGTGCGGGCGTCTCGTCGAGGGACTGATCGGCCACCAGCGGGGTCAGCATGCGCACCACGTCGGACCAGCGCGCGGTCCGGTAGTGCAACACCGCGCGCACCCACCGCGCCTCCAGCCAGCCCGGCCGGCGTTCCAGCAGGCCGGCGATCAGCTCGTCGGCTTCTTCGTAGCGGGTCGCGTCGCACAGCCGCACCGCGTAGGCCAGCGCGAAGTCGTCGCGGGTGCATGCGAGGAACCGGAGGTACAGGCCGGTGTCGTAGTGGAAGCCAAGCGCGCCGGGAGCCAGCTGGGTCTCCCGCTGCAGCACCCCGAAGGTCGCCGAAGTTTGCCACACCGCCTCGATGACATGCGGTGCGTCGTCGCCGGCGGCGGCCAGCCCGACCCACGCGTCGCACTGGTCGTGCGCGATGCGCGTCAGCGCCGCGAAACCGCTCCGGGCGGCGGCCGGATCGGCCGGTCGCCGGCGGTCGTGCACGGACAACCCCAGCGCGCGGCAGCAGGTCGCGAACCGGCTGACGATCTCTTGATCGACGCGCAGGCTGCCGGCCGGAACCGCGATCGTGTCACTTCCGAATTCCATGAACTGTGTTCGCGGTGCCGGACCCTGGTGCTGTCAGGATCGCGCTCCCCCGCATCTCCTTGCGACGACTTCGGTATGGCTAAGCTAACTTTCGCTGAAGTTAGCATTGCATGGCCTAAGTGTCGAGATGCACGGGGCGGCCCGGTTGAGTGAACCGGGTCACCGGTCAGACGAGCGGCCGCCCGGTGCGCATGCGCCAGTCCAGGTCTTTGAGCAGGACGTTGAACGGGAACTGCCGCACGACGCGGGGCGAGACGCGGTTGACCGCCGCCAGCGCGGCCATCAGCCGTTCGAACCTGCGCTGCCGCTGCGGGTCCCACGGCAGCCCCATCTCGTCGCGGAACCGCTGCGGCAGGAAGCCCGTCGTGATCAGCAGCGCCACCTTGTCCGCTTGCCGTTGGAGCGGGCCGGGCAACGTCAGGCCGGGCAGCCGGGACGCCGCGATCGGATACAGGAACTCCCGCACGGTGTCGTCGATGTGCACCTCGTCGAGCGACTTCTGCCAGTAGCGGTCGAACGCGGCCCGGTCTGCGGGCCACATGTCCTGCGGAACCTGCAGCATCGTCCCCAACGCGCGGCCCTGCAGGTAGAGCCGGTCGGCCGTCTCGTCGTCCATCTCGCCTTCGAACAGCCGGTACACGTCGACCACGCCCTTGTAGAGGCAGGCGCCGACCCACAACTGCAGGTCCTTGTCGAAGGCGTGGTACTTCACCGGACTCTCGTCGGTGGAGAACACCTGCGCGTGCGCGCGGTTGACCGCGCGCCGGAACGCCGCCTGCTGTTCGGGCGTGCCGTTGGTCGCCACCGCGAGGTAGGTGAACGTGGTGCGGGCCCGCTTGATCGGATGCCGGTCGATCCGGCCGCTCTCCACCCGGCTCTCCGCCACGCCGTAGCCGACGCCCGGACGGGCGAGCTGCATGATCACGTTCGCCGGTCCGGCCAGCAGCCCCAGCCCGAGCATGCCGTCGTCGGCACCGGCCTTCCTGCGGACGCGACGGCGCCGGGGCGACCGCGACGCGGTATCGCTCACCGGACGTTCGACAAGCGGTACCGGCGCACTGATCGTCTCGTCCAACGTCACGGCGAACACTCCTCTCGGCGGTGGCGGCGCAAATCTGCGAACGCCTGTTTCCTGATATTGGTACCCCGGCACGGGAAGTGTCAATATGGGTGCCATGGCCCAGGTCCGTCCGTACCGCGGGGTGCAGGCCGCGCAGCGGGTCGCCGAGCGCCGCCGTCGATTCCTGGAGGCCGGGCTGGATCTTCTCGGTGGGCGGGACGCGCCCCCGGACCTCACGGTGCGGGCGATCTGCGCGCAGGCCGGCCTGGCGGCGCGCTACTTCTACGAGAGCTTCACCGACAAGGACGTCTTCGTCGGCGCCGTCTTCGACTGGGTGATCGCACAGATCGCCACCACCACCCAGGCCGTGGTCGCGGCCGCGCCGGCGCGCGAGCAGAGCCGCCAGGGCATGGCCAACATCGTGCGCACCATCTCCGACGACGCCCGGGTCGGCCGCTTGCTGTTCAGTGTGCGGCTGGACAACCCGGTGGTGGTGCGCAAGCGGGCGGAGTCCGGCGCGTTGTTCGCGCTGCTGTCAGGTCGGCACGCGGGCACCGCGCTGCAGCTGGAACAGAATGAGCGGATCAGGGCGGCGGGGCATTTCGTCGTCGGCGGCGTGGTCCAGACATTGAGCGCCTGGCTGGCCGGCGACCTCGACTTCACCCCGGCCGAGCTGGCCGACCAGCTCGGCGCGCTGATCGACCAGCTCGGCAATCCGGCGCTCTACCGCGACTGACCGGCGACCGGCACCCGCCGGTCGGCGGCGGTCTTGGGCACCGTGGTGGTGTCGGACTCGCCGAATTCCTTGGTCCAGCAGGCGAACTCGAGTGTGATTCCATCCGGGTCCAGGAAATAGAAGGACCGCACGTACACCCCGGGGTGCACGGTCGCCGACACCTGGACCGCGCTCTCGTCATGGTTGAGAACCGGGCCGACCCGCACCCCCTTGTCCTTCAGTCGCTGCCGGTACTCGTCGAACTTCTCGGCGGGAACGTGGAAGGCCAAGTGGTTCATGGTGCTCACAGCGCTCACGATGTCGCCGATACCCGGGATGGCCTCGGGAGAGGAGATGCCCGGCACCCGGTCGGGCGCGTCGGCGAACCAGAAGAACGCGACGCAGTCGCCGTTGCCGGCGTCGAAGAAGAAATGCTGCCCCATACCGCCGGGCAGGTCGAGCGACTTCACCAGGGGCATACCGAGCACACCGCTGTAGAAGTCGACGGTCTTCTGCATGTCAGAGCAGACCAGGGCCACATGGTTGATGCCGCCGAGCTCGAACTCGGAGTTGGTGTTGCTGGGCTTGATCACGATCCCGCCTTCCTTCGACCCCTGTGACCTGCCGGAATGCGATTTCGGCGCGCGGAATCGAAACTGAATCTAACATCAGATTCAGTTTCAGAGCAATGACCGCAAGGAGCCGTGCACGAGTGAGTGTCAGTCCCCGTGAGGAGCTTCCGACGGTTCGCGGGCGTCAGACGCAGGCCGCGATCGACGCCGCGGCGCGGTCGGTGATCGCCCGCAAGGGCATCCTGGCCACCACCATCGCCGACATCGCCGGCGAGGCGGGGAAGTCGACCGCGTCGTTCTACAACTATTACGACTCCAAGGAGGCGATGGTCCGCGAATGGGCGGTGCGCTTCCGTGACGAGGCCCGCACCCGGTCACTGGCCGCCGCGCAGCCGGGTCTGAGCAACTGGGAGCGGTCCTACCAGGCCGCCGCCGCCCACTGGAGCACCTACCGCAACCGGCTGGCCGAGATCATCGCGGTCAGCCAGATGGCGATGATCAGCGACGATTTCGCCGAGTACTGGACCGAGATCTGCGAACTGCCGATCGCGCTGATCACCTCGCTGGTCCGACGCGCCCAGCGCGACGGCTTCTGCGAGGACAACGACGCCCGCCTGGTCGCGGTGGCGCTGGTGTCGATGCTCAACCAGTTCTGCTACACCCAACTCTCGGGTGTGAATCCCGACGGCCCCGGCGCCGTCGACGACCAGTCCTGCATCAAGACCCTCGCCGACATCTTCTACCGGACCATCTACTACCCGGAGGCCCGCCCGTCATGAGCCGCACAGCCACCCAGACACCCGGCGTCACAAGGGAATTCGTCGGCCTGGACTCGCCCACCGCCCGACGTGCCGGCTCCGGCGGACATCCGTGCCAGGGCCTGTACCACCGCGGTATGGGCCGTAAGCCCAAAGTGGCGATGATCGCCACGCATTACCAGATCGACTTCGCCGAGCACTATCTCGCCGACTACATGGCCACCCGCGGGATCGGCTTTCTGGGCTGGAACACCCGCTTCCGCGGCTTCGAATCCAGCTTCCTGCTCGACCACGCGCTCGTCGACATCGGGGTGGGCGTGCGCTGGCTGCGCGAGGTGCAGGGCATCGAAACCGTGATACTGCTCGGCAATTCGGGAGGCGGATCGCTGATGGCCGCCTATCAGGCCAACGCCGTCGACCAGCACGTCACCCCGCTGGAAGGGATGCGGCCCGCCGCCGGACTCGACGACCTGCCCCCGGCCGACGGTTACGTCGCCAGCGCGGCCCATCCCGGCCGCCCCGACGTGCTCACCGCATGGATGGATGCCTCCGTCGTCGACGAGAACGACGCAGTGGCAACCGATCCCGACCTGGACCTGTTCAACGAACGCAACGGACCCCCGTTCAGCGAGGAGTTCGTCACCCGGTACCGGGACGCCCAGGTCGCCCGTAACGAAGCCATCACCGATTGGGCCGAGGCCGAACTGACCCGCGTCCGTGCAGCCGGTTTCTCCGACCGGCCGTTCACCGTCATGCGCACCTGGGCCGACCCGCGCATGGTCGACCCCACACTGGAACCCACGAAGCGGCCCGCCAACATGTGCTATGCCGGTGTGCCTGCCAAGGCCAACCGGTCCACGCACGGCATCGCCGCGGCCTGCACCCTGCGCAACTGGCTAAGCCTCGATCCACTGATGAATTGGGGTAGGTGTGCCTCGCTGGGCTGTTGAGGGCTGGTCCTGGTCGCGGGCAGGGGGTATCTGCTGGTCTGTCCAGCTGTTCCTGTGCGCTCCGGTCGGGCCTTTC